>NZ_JBHWBW010000655.1:0-3463 GCF_042735675.1 Kitasatospora sp. NPDC059571 | reverse complement strand
CGGCTCCGCCGTGGCCGCGGCCCGTACGCACCAGGCGGTCACCGGCAGCAGCAGGCCCGCGCTGTAGGCGCAGCCCGCCAGCGGGTCGTCCCCGCCGGAGACGCCGAGGGCCAGCAGCAGGCCGTAGGTGAGGAACGGCGGGAGCCAGCGCCGGGAGCGCGCCACCAGCTCCAGGTGGTGGCGGATCAGGGCGTTCACCGGGCCTCCTCCCGGACGGCCTCGGCGGCCGCGAGGACCGCCCTGATGTGGACGCCGGGCCCGCCGGCGAGCAGCCGGCGCAGCACCGCGTCCGAGTGGGCGGCGGGCACCTCCAGCACGGTGGCGCCGTCCGCCGTCCGGGTGACGGCGGGCCGCCCGGGCAGCCGGTCCGCGGCCGGGACGGGCCCCTCGGCCTCGATCCGCACCGGCGGGCCCGCGGGCGGTGCGGCGGGCGCCACCGGGCGCAGCCGGCCGCCGTCGACCGCGTGGGCGGCGGTGGTGAACCCGGCCAGCCGGGTCGGGTCGTGGTCGACGAACAGCACCCGGCCGCCGGCCGCGGCGCGTTCCGCGGCGGCGTCGTCCAGCTCGGTGCGGGCCTGCTGGTCCAGGCCCGTCCAGGCCTCGTCGAGCAGCAGCAGGTCCGCCTCGGCGATCAGAGCCTGGGCGACCGCGACCTTCTGGCAGGTGCCCTTGGAGAGCCGCCCGAGCGGGGTGCCGGCCCGGTCCGCGATGCCGAACCGCTCCAGCCAGTACTCGGTGCGGCGGGCCGCCTCGGCGGCGTCGAGGCCGTGGATCCGGCCGAGGCCGCGCAGATAGCCGCGCGCGTCGAAGGGCAGCGCGGGCGGGAAGCGCTCCGGGACGTACGCACGGCGGGCGGGCAGGTCGGCGGTGCCCTCGGTGGGCCGCTCGATGCCCGCGGCGATCCGCAGCAGCGTGGACTTGCCGCTCCCGTTGGCGCCCTCGATCCGCACCAGCGACCCGGCCTCGACCGCCAGGTCCGCCCCGCGCAGCACCCACGGGCCGCCCCGGCCGTACCGCCGGCCCACCCCCGCCAGCCTCACCTGCACTCCTTCCACACAGAAGGTCCTTGGTGTGCAGCTTAGTTCGGGCCCGTCGGGGCGGGCGGACGCATTGGGCAATCGGAACTGATGGTCCCTAGGATGCGGCGGTGACGATCACCAGACGACGACCGGCGGCCCGCGCCGCCGGCCTGCTGGCAGCCATGGCGATATCCGCCGGTGCGCTGCTGGCCGGCCTACCCGCACACGCCGACGAACCCACCGGAGGTACCCCCGCCGCCACCGAGGCGCCCAAGGTCGACCTCGTCCTGGACGTCAGCGGCTCGATGCGGGCCACCGACATCCAGGGCAAGAGCCGGATCTCCGTCGCGCAGCAGTCGATCAGCGATGTGATCGACGCCCTGCCGGCCGAGACCGAGTTCGGCATCCGCACGCTGGGCGCGACCTACCCCGGCACCGACAAGGCGGAGGGCTGCAAGGACACCAAGCAGCTCTACCCGGTGGGGAAGACGAACAAGCTGGAGGCCAAGACGGCGGTCGCCACGCTGCGGCCCACCGGCTGGACCCCGATCGGCCTCGCGCTGCGCGGCGCCGCCCAGGACCTCGGCAACGGCCCGACCACCCGCCGGGTGGTGCTGATCACCGACGGCGAGGACTCCTGCGCACCGCCGGACCCGTGCGAGGTGGCCCGCGAGCTCGCCGCCCAGGGCATCAACCTGGTGGTCGACACGCTCGGCCTGGCGCACGACGACAAGACCCGCCAGCAGCTGCTCTGCATCGCCAACGCGACCGGCGGCACCTACACCGACGTCCGCTCCCAGGAGCAGCTGACCAGCAAGGTCAAGCAGCTGGTGAACCGGGCCCAGGACACCTACAAGGTGACGCCGGCGAAGGTCGCCGGCACCGACACCTGCCCCGGCGCCCCGGTGCTCTCCCCCGGCGTCTACAGCGACCGCGAGAAGTTCTCCGAGCACCGGGTCTACCGGGTCGCGGTGCAGCCGGGCCAGGAACTGCGGGCCTCGGTCAGCGTCACCCCGGACCGCGCGGTGGCGCGCGACTACGGCGTGCTGCTGCTCGCCACCGACACCTCGGGCCAGGAGCTGGTGCGCGGCACCGACGCGGGCAGCGGCCGGACCGACGTGGCCTCCACCGGGGTGCGCTGGTCGGCGCCGTCCGGCGGGCACGCCGCGGCCTCCCCGGGCGTGTCCGGCACGGCCGCGGCGGGCGGCCACGACGTCTGCCTGGTCGTCAGCAATGCGTTCGCGCCGCAGGCGGGCGTGCAGGCCGACCCGGGCCTGCCGGTGGAGCTGACGGTGGACGTCACCAAGGCCTCCCCCTCCCCCGACGGCCCGGCCATGGGCCTGGGCCGGGGCTGGATCCTGCTGCTGGTGCTGACCGTGGCCGGTCTGCTCGCCGGCCTGCTGCTGGGCTGGCTGGCACGCTGGCGGATCGCCGTCTGGCGGGAGAACTGACGATGCGTGGACTGATGATGCGTACGACCGCCGCCGGCGCCCTCGCGCTGGGCGCGGTGCTGCTCGCGGCGCCCGCGGCGCCGGCCGCCTCCCCGTCGGCGGCGCCGTCGTCGTCGCCGAGCGGGGCGAAGGCCCCGGTAACGACGGCCGGTACCACCTTCCTGACCGCCAGCACGCTGGCACCGGGCCAGGACGCCTCGGTGGCCGCCTCCACCGGCGACTACCTGTACTGGGCGTTCGCCGCCTCCGAGGGGCAGACCGACACGGTGCGGGTCACGGTGGCGCTGCCGCCGTCCGCCGACCGGCACGGAGCGCAGACCTGGTCGGTGGAGGTGTTCGACGGGCTGCGCCGCCGGCAGGCGTGCACCGCCGGACCGCAGAACGCCACCGGTGACACCGCCGCGGCCTCGCTGGCGCTGAGCTGCACGCTGCGGCAGGTCCGCTCGTGGGCCGAGCCGTGGTCCGGCGACCCGCTGCCGGGCAGCTACTACCTGCGGCTGTCGGTGAGCGACGTGCCGCAGGCCGACCTGGGCCTCGCGGCGCAGGTCACCGTGCACATCGACGCCAAGGGCGGGGCGGACGACGCGCAGCCCGAGGGCGGCGCGCTGAAGGCTCCGCTGGTGCCGCCGGTGAACGCGGGCTCGACCGCCGCACCGGGGGCGGCCGCGGCGCCGTCCGCGTCGGCCTCGGCCTCGTCGTCGGCGTCCCCGGCGCCGGGCACCGCCAAGGTCGCGGCCCCGGCCGAGCCGGAGTCGCACTGGTACTCGGACCTGTTCTCGGGCTGGAACACCCGCTGGTTCTGGACGGTCGGCGGCGGCGTGCTCGCCGCGCTGGCCGGCGTGTGGGGCTTCACCCTCACCCGGCACCCGCGCGGCCACCGGGCCGTCCGGCCGATCCCCGCGCAGGGCGGACCGCAGCAGTTCCCGGCGCACCAGCCGGGCCCGCAGGACCGCTACCGCGACTGACCGCGCGGCGGCGCTGCACCGCGAGGGC
>NZ_JBHWBW010000654.1:0-3487 GCF_042735675.1 Kitasatospora sp. NPDC059571 | reverse complement strand
CCCCGGGCCCGGCCTTCGCCGGACTCCGTCCCGGCTACCGCCCGGCGCCGTCCACGACCGCCGCCCACTCGTCCAGCAGCTGCTCGGTGGCCTGGTCGTCCGGGCCCTCCGCCCACAGGTGGGTGACGGCCTCGGCCGGGTCCGGCAGCACCAGCGTCCACCGGCCGTCCGCCTCGACCACCCGCACGCCGTCCGTGGTGTCCAGCTTGCGGCTGCCCGCCGCCTCGACCACCGACCGCATGACCATGCCCTTGGCCGCCCACGGCGTCGCGATGTCCCGGCGCTTGATGTGCGCCTGCGGGATCCGCGCGTCGATCTGGCTGAGGGTCAGCTGCGTCCGGGCCACCAGGCCGACCAGCCGGACGAACGCCGCCGGACCGTCCAGCACCCCGGAGAACTCGGGCACCACGAAGCCGCCGCGCCCGTCACCGCCGAAGATGGTGCCCTCGGCCGCCGACGCCTTCGCCAGGTCGTCGGGCGAGGTCGTCGTCCAGATCACCTGCGTCCCGTGGTAGGCGGCCACCTGTTCCGCGATCCGCGTGGTGGTGACCGGCAGCGCCACCTGGCCGCTGCGGCGCTCGGCCGCGACCAGGTCGAGCAGGACGAGGAGGGCGCGGTCGTCCTGGATCACCCGGCCCAGCTCGTCGACGAACGACACCCGCTCGCCGACCGGGTCGAACCGCACGCCGAACGCCGCCCGGGAGGACGCCACCAGCTCTCCGAGCCTGGCCAGCGCCGCCCGGCGCTCCTCGGCGTCCTCGGTGGGGCGTGCCTCGTCGAGTCCGCTGTCGACCGTCAGGGCCTCCACACCGAGGCGGCCGAGGATGCTCGGCAGAACGAGCCCGGCACTGCCGTGCGCGGCGTCCACGACCACCTTCAGGCCCGCCTCACGGACCCCACTGGTGTCCACCGACCGCAGCAGGTTGCGCGCGTACGAGTCGAAGACGCTCGACGGGTGCAGCAGGTCGCCGATCTCGCCCGGGAAGGCGCGCCGGAACTCCTGGCGCGCATAGACCCGGTCGAGCTTGCGCTGGCCGGCCTGGGAGAGGTCGGCACCGGTCTCGTCGAAGAAGAGGATGTCGAGCGAGTCCGCCACGCCGGGCGTCGTCCGCAGGAAGATGCCGCCGGCGCTGCCCCTGGCCGTGTTCTGCCGGGCCACCGGCATCGGGACGTTCTCCAGGTCTCGGACGTCGATGGCACTGGTCTGCAGCGCCGAGATCATCGCCCGCTTGAGGGCGCGGGCACCGCGCGAGTGGTCACGCGCGATGGTGACGGTCGCCCCCTTCTTCAGGGTCGTCGCATAGGCGCCGGCCAGCCGTACCGCCAGCTCCGGGGTGATCTCGACATTGAGGATGCCGGAGACGCCGCGGACGCCGAACAGGTGCTCCTGGCCGCGGGACTCCCAGATCACCGAGGTGTTGACGACCGCGCCGGCCTCGATGGTCTTGAACGGGTAGACCCGGACGTTGCCGGCGAGCAGCGACTCCTCGCCGATCAGGCACTCGTCGCCGATGACGGCGCCCTCGTCGATCCGGGCGGCCCGCATGACATCGGTGTTCTTGCCGATCACACAGCCGCGCAGATTGCTCTGCGGCCCGACGTACACGTTGTCGTGGATCACGGCCTTGTGCAGGAACGCACCGCGCTTCACGACCACGTTGCTGCCCAGCACGGTGTGCTCGCGCAGCTCGACGCCGGCCTCCACCTTGGCGTAGTCGCCGATGTACAGCGGTCCGCGGAGCACCGCCTCCGGGTCGACCTCCGCACCCTCGGCGACCCAGACGCCCGGGGAGATCTCGAAGCCGTCCAGCTCGACGTCGACCTTGCCCTCCAGGACGTCCGCCTGGGCCTTCAGGTAGCTCTCGTGGGTGCCCACGTCCTCCCAGTAGCCCTCCGCGACATAGCCGTAGACCGGCTTGCCCTCCTTGAGCAACTGTGGGAACACGTCGCTCGACCAGTCGACGGACTCGCCGGCCGCGACGTACGCGAAGACCTCGGGCTCCATCACGTAGATGCCGGTGTTCACGGTGTCGGAGAAGACCTGCCCCCAGGTCGGCTTCTCCAGGAACCGCTCGACCCGGCCCTCGTCGTCCGTGATCGTGATGCCGAACTCCAGCGGGTTCGGCACCCGCGTCAGGCAGACGGTGACCAGTGCACCCTTCTCCCGGTGGAACGCGATCAGCTCGGAAAGATCGAAATCGGTGAGCGCGTCACCGGAGATCACAAGAAACGAATCGTCCTTGAGAGCGTCCTCGGCGTTCTTCACGCTGCCTGCGGTGCCGAGCGGGATCTCTTCGTTGGCGTAGGTGAGGTGCATCCCCAGCTCTTCGCCGTCCCCGAAGTAGTTCTTCACCAGGGAGGCGAGAAACTGCACGGTGACGACCGTGTCCGGGAGGCCGTGCCGTTTCAGCAGCCTGAGCACGTGCTCCATGATCGGCCTGTTGGCCACCGGCAGCAGCGGCTTGGGCATGCTGGAGGTCATAGGCCGAAGGCGAGTGCCCTCGCCTCCTGCCATCACGACGGCTTTCATTACGGGTGCGTCCTCCTTCGCGGTGGTGAACCCTGCGGATCCATCAAACCGTTCCAGAGCTTCTCTACCCGGATAAAAACGTCCGACTCACCGTGTCGCGGCAAGTCGGACGTAGAAGTCTTGTCAACAACGCATCAAACGCGTCGGCACCTCAGGCGGCAGCGCCGGCCGCCCTGACGATGCGGCGGGCCTGGACGGCGTAGAGGATGGCAGCCCACCAGTAGAGCACCGTGCCCCACCAGATGAATGCCCAGCTGACCGGCTCGGCAACCGTCGCCAGCCAGTTGTCGCCGGTGCCCAGCAGCAGAAGCGGAAAGGCGTACATCAGATTGAACGTGGCCGCCTTGCCCAGGAAACTCACCTGGAGCGGTCCGTACCCGTGCCGACTGAGAATCGGGAGCAACGAGGCGATGAACAACTCGCGCGCCAGCAGCACCAGGGTCAGCCAGAGCGGCAGAATCTCGCGCCACGTCAGACCGACCAGGGTCGACAGCACGTACAGGCGGTCCGCAGCGGGGTCCAGGAGCTGGCCCAGCCGGCTGATCTGACCCCACCGCCGCGCCAGCTTGCCGTCCAGGTAGTCGCTGACGCCGCTCAGCATCAGCACCACGATCGCCCAGCCGTCGTTGTTGGGCCCGCCGAACACCGGCCACAGGATCAGCCACAGGAAGATCGGAACCCCGACCAGCCGGCCGATGCTCAGCAGGTTGGGGATGGTGAGGACGCGGTCCGTCTGTACGCGCGTCTCCTGAACCTCCACCTGGGTTCCTCCTGATCGGGGCGGTCGGACTCCGCACGGGACGTCCGCCGTATGACGGTGCGGCAATGACCATACAACAGAGAAGCGCCCCCCCCCCCCCCGGGGGGGGGGGGGGGGGTATGTTTTTTGGGGGGGGGGCGCTCAGCCACACCGGTGGCCCCCCCCGCCCCACAGCGCGGTGGGGGGGGTGGTTGGCG
>NZ_JBHWBW010000653.1:0-3490 GCF_042735675.1 Kitasatospora sp. NPDC059571 | reverse complement strand
GACGTGGCGGATCGGGACGCGCTGGCCGCGCTGCTCGCCGATCACGAGCTCTCCGGTGTCGTCCACACGGCCGGCGTCCTGGACGACGGCATCGTCACCGCGCTCACCCCCGAGCGGCTCGACACCGTCCTCCGCCCGAAGGTCGATGCTGCCCTCGCCCTGCACGAGTTGACCGTCGATCACCCGCTGACCGCATTCGTGCTCTTCTCCTCGGCCGCCGGCACGTTCGGCGGACTCGGCCAGGGCAACTACGCGGCCGCGAACGTCTTCCTCGACGCCCTCGCCGCCCGCCGCCGGGCAGCCGGCCTGCCCGCCACCTCCCTCGCCTGGGGTGCCTGGGCGGAGGGCGGCATGGTCGGCAGCCTCGCCGATGTCGACGTCCGCCGCATGAGCCGCGGCGGTGTGCAGGGACTGCTCGCCGACGAGGGCCTGGCGCTCTTCGACGCGGCCCTGAGCACCGGCGACTCACTCGTCGTCCCGATCCGGCTCGACCTGGCTGCTCTGCGCGCCGAGGCGACGGCCGGCACCCTGCCGCCGCTGCTGCGCGGCCTGGTGCGTACGCCCATCCGCCGCGCTGCCGAGAACGGTCCGGCGGGCCGCACGGCCGGTTCGTCCCTCGCCCAGCGCCTCCTCGCCGTGCCGGCCGACAAGCGGGCGGAGATCGTGCTGGAGCTGGTCCGCGCCCGGGTCGCCGCTGTGCTCGGCTACGGCGACGCGGGTGCGGTGGACGTCAACCGGGCGTTCAAGGAGCTGGGCTTCGACTCGCTGACCGCCGTCGAGCTGCGCAACGAGCTCAACGGTTCGACCGGCCTTCGCCTGCCCGCCACCCTGGTCTTCGACCACCCGACTCCGGGTGCCCTGGCCGCCTTCCTGCTCGCCGAATTGGTGGGCGAGGCGCCGGGGGCCGCTGTGGCGGTCCGGACGACGGCGGTGGACGACGAGCCGATCGCGATCGTCGGCATGGCCTGCCGCTACCCGGGTGGCGTCGAATCGCCCGAGGACCTGTGGCGTCTGGTGTCGGAGGGCCGGGACGCAGTCTCCGGCTTCCCGGCAGGCCGCGGTTGGGACCTGGAGAACCTGTACCACCCGGACCCTGACCACCAGGGCACTTCGTATGCGCGGGAGGGCGGCTTCCTGCACGACGCGGGCCTGTTCGACCCGGCGTTCTTCGGGATCTCGCCGCGCGAGGCGCTGGCGATGGACCCGCAGCAGCGGCTGCTGCTGGAGACGTCCTGGGAGGCCGTGGAGCGGGCCGGCATCGATCCCGCGACGCTGCGCGGCAGCCGGACCGGCGTCTTCGCCGGCGTCATGTACCACGACTACGCCAACAACCTGGGTGAACTCCCGGACGGCGTCGAGGGCTACCTCGGCACCGGCAACTCGGGCAGCATCGCCTCCGGTCGGGTCGCCTACACATTCGGCCTGGAGGGTCCGGCCGTCACCGTCGACACGGCCTGCTCGTCCTCGCTGGTGGCCCTGCACTGGGCGATCCAGGCGCTGCGGAACGGCGAGTGCACCATGGCGCTGGCCGGCGGTGTGGCGATCATGTCCACCCCCGAGGTGTTCGTGGACTTCAGCCGTCAGCGGGCCCTTTCCGCCGACGGGCGGTGCAAGGCGTTCTCGGCGGAGGCGGACGGCACCGGTTGGGGCGAAGGCGTCGGCATGCTGCTCGTGGAGCGTCTCTCCGACGCCGAGCGCAACGGCCACCCCGTCCTTGCCGTGGTCCGTGGTTCGGCGATCAACCAGGACGGTGCGTCGAACGGCCTGACGGCTCCGAACGGTCCGTCGCAGCAGCGGGTGATTCGTCAGGCGCTGGCGAATGCCGGTCTGGCGTCGGATCAGGTCGATGCGGTGGAGGCGCACGGTACGGGTACGACGCTGGGTGATCCGATCGAGGCGCAGGCGCTGCTGAACACCTACGGGCGTGAGCGGTCGGCCGAGCAGCCGTTGTGGCTGGGTTCGCTGAAGTCGAACATCGGCCACACGCAGGCTGCGGCGGGCGTGGGCGGGATCATCAAGATGGTGATGGCGATGCGGCACGGTGTGCTGCCGCAGACGCTGCACGTGAGTGAGCCGTCCGCGAAGATCGACTGGTCGGCGGGTGCGGTGGAGCTGCTGACCGAGCGGCGGGCCTGGCCGGAGACCGGCCGTCCGCGTCGTGCGGCGGTGTCCTCCTTCGGCATCAGCGGCACCAACGCCCACACCATCCTCGAGTACGCGCCGGAGGCGATCGAGCCTTCGACCACCGACGACGAGACCCCGGTCGTGCCCGTGCTCCTGTCGGCGCAGAGCACGTCCGCGCTGCGCGGTCAGGCCGAGCGGCTGCTGACTCTCCTCGCGGAGCGGCCGGAGGTGTCCCTGACGGACGTCGCCCACTCGCTGGTGGCGTCGCGGGCGGCGTTCGAGCACCGGGCGGTGGTGGTGGCGGGCGACCGTGCCGGTGCCGTGGCGGGGCTGGAGGCGTTGGCGGCGGACCTGCCGGGTGCGGTGCGGGGTGTCAGCGGCTCGGCGGGCCGAGTGGCGTTCGTCTTCCCGGGGCAGGGTTCGCAGTGGGCCGGTATGGCTCTGGAGCTGCTGGACTCCTCGCCGGTGTTCGCCGGTCGGATGGCGGAGTGCGGGGCGGCGTTGGCGCCGTTCGCGGACGGCTGGTCGCTGCTCGACGTCGTCCGGGGCGTCGACGGCGACGCCTGGATGGACCGGGTCGACATCGTGCAGCCGGTGCTGTGGGCGGTGATGGTCTCGCTCGCCGAGGTGTGGCGGGCGGCCGGTGTGCAGCCGGGCGTGGTGGTCGGTCATTCGCAGGGCGAGATCGCGGCCGCGGTGGTGGCGGGTGCGCTGACGCTGGAGGACGGCGCACGCGTGGTCGCCCTGCGCAGTCGGGCGATCGCGGGCGGGCTGGCGGGCCTGGGCGGCATGGTGTCGGTTGCCCTGCCGGTGGAGCAGGTGCGTGAGCGCCTCGGTGACGGGGACCGGGTCTCGGTGGCGGCGGTGAACGGCCCGTCCGCGGTCGTGGTCTCCGGTGAGCCGGGAGCCCTGGAGGAGCTGCTGGCCTCCTGCGAGGCCGACGGCATCCGGGCCCGCCGCATCCCGGTCGACTACGCCTCGCACTCCGCCCAGGTCGAGTCGATCCGCACGGAACTCCTCGACCTGTTGGCCCCGGTGAGCCCTCGGGCCGGCACGGTCCCCGTCCTCTCGACGGTGACCGGCGAGCTGGTCGACGGCTCCGGCATGGACGCCGAGTACTGGTACACCAACCTGCGCACCACCGTCCGTTTCGCCGAGGCGGTGGACACCCTTCTCGCGGACGGCTTCGGCACGTTCGTCGAGGTCAGCGCCCACCCGGTGCTCGCGATGGCGGTGCAGGACGCTGCGGAGGCGGCCGGTCGGAGTGCGGCGGCCTTCGGGACGCTGCGTCGTGGTGAGGGGGGTCCGGAGCGGTTGTTCGCCTCGTTCGCCGAGGCGCACGTCCGCGGGCTGAAGGTCGACTGGC
>NZ_JBHWBW010000652.1:0-3492 GCF_042735675.1 Kitasatospora sp. NPDC059571 | reverse complement strand
GGTTCGCGTTCCTCAGGCCGCGGGCGCGTACTTGTAGCCGACCCGGCGGACGGTGACGATGCTGTCCCGGTACGCCGCACCGAGCTTGCGGCGCAGCCGCGCCACGTGCACGTCGACCGTCCGGCCGTCGCCGACGTGGCCGTATCCCCAGACCGCGGAGACCAGGTGGTCGCGGGTGTGCACCCGGTGCGGGTGCGCGGTCAGGTGGGCCAGCAGTTCGAACTCGAGGTAGGTCAGGTCGAGCAGGCGGCCGTCGACGTGGGCGCTGCGGCGGTCCGTGTCGACGCTGATCCCGTGGGCGGCCGGCCGGGCCGGCGGCTGCGGGGCATCGCCGGGGACGGCCGCGACCGGGCCGGCCGGGCGGGCCCGGTCGGCGGGGACCAGCAGCAGGTAGCCGACCAGCGGGTGGGCGGCGTCCCCGGTCTGCAGGCCGTACCGGTCGAGCAGGCCCGGGGGGAGCGCCGACGGCGGCAGGGCGACGACGGTGGCGCCCTCCGGGAGGCCGGCGGGCAGCACGGGCTCGGCGCCCGGCGGGAGCGGGGACAGCACGGCCGGGCGCCCCGGCGCCGGGGCGTGCCGCCGGTCGGCGGGGACGGCGGCGGGGAGGGAGCGGACGGCCCGCAGGTGCGGGGTGGCGGCGTGGACGGTACGGGTGGCCGTGGAGATGGAGGACATGGTGGGCTCTCTTCGCGCGGAACGGATTCGGGTGGTCGTCGTCTGCGCGTCAGACCGTGCGGCGATGCGTTCCTGACGGTGGGTCAGGTAGCTGCGGGACGGGACGCGCCGGCTGCGCGCCGACACGTCTGGTCGAAGTGGTGCGGCTGCCTGGACGGCCAGAACGGCTCCAGGTCCGCGACGGGGGCGGGGCGGTGCGGGTCCACGAGGGGTCTCCGGTGTGCGCATGGGCAGGCGGCGCAGGACCGCACGGACGGGCGGACCTGACGGGGGGTCGGACGGGGGCCGCGGGCGGGCGGCAGTCCGGCCGGACGGCCGGGGCGGCGGTCGGTCAGCGACAGCAGGCGCTGCAGACCAGGGCCTGGTCGATGTGGCGGCGCACGGTGAGCGCGGGCACGGCGGGGACGGACACCGAGGTGCGGCAGAGCCGGTGTACGGTCACGACGACTGCCCCCTCCCCCCTCTGTGCACGGCGCCATGATGGCGCAACGCGGCGTCATGAAGAGCTTTCCACGGCAGGTCGGGCGCAGGCAAGCCCGGGGCGGCAAGCGTCCCGCCATCCGAGCCGCGAGTGTCCCACGATGCGGACACGCCGGTCGGGGGGCCGGACCGGGCGTCAGGCCTCCGGGGGGCCGAAGGAGGCCGCGGCGTGCTCGACGAGGCGGATCAGCAGCTCCTTGCCGTCCTCGCGGCGGCGGGCGTCGCAGAGCAGGACGGGCACGCCGGGGTCGAGGTCGAGCGCCGCGCGGACGTCCTCCGGGGCGTAGGTCTCGGTGCCCTCGAAGCAGTTGACGGCGACCAGGAACGGGATGCCGCGCCGCTCGAAGAAGTCGACCGAGGGGAAGCAGTCGGCCAGCCGGCGGGTGTCGGCCAGCACCACCGCGCCGAGCGCGCCCTGCGCGAGCTCGTCCCAGACGAACCAGAAGCGGTCCTGGCCGGGGGTGCCGAAGAGGTAGAGGGACAGGCCCGGGCGCAGGTCGATGCGGCCGAAGTCCATCGCCACCGTGGTGGTGTGCTTGGCCTCCACCCCGGCGGTGTCGTCCACCGGGCGGCCGAGCTCGCTCAGCGCCTCCTCGGTGCGCAGCGGGCGGATCTCGCTGACCGCGCCGACCAGCGTGGTCTTGCCCACGCCGAACCCGCCGGCGACCAGGATCTTGAGCGCCACCGCCGACCAGGGCGCGGAGCGCGCACCCGCCGGGGCGTCAGAGTGCACGGAGGCCATTGATCACGTCTCGCAGAAGTTGCTCGTCGGGGCGCTGGGCGAGCCGGACGGGTCGGGTGACGCCGATCAGCCCGGCGTCGTCGAGGTCGCCGAGCAGCACCCGCACCACGCTGATCGGCAGGTCGGCGTACGAGCCCAGCTCGGCGACGCTGAGCGGCTCGTCGCGGCAGAGCGCCAGCAGGGCGTGGTGCTCGGCGCCGAGCGACAGGGCGGGGGCGTCCTCGGCGGCCGCGGGCGGATCCACCGCCCGGACCAGCGAGATCAGGTCGAAGAGGCCGTCGTCGACCGGCCGGGCGCGCCCCCGGGTCATCGAGAAGAGCCGGACCACCGGTCCGGCCTCGTCGTCGAACCAGCGGTCGTCGGCCGCCTGGCGCGGCGCGAACAGGTCGACCTCCGGCCCGTCGTCCTCGACCGGCGCGTCCGGCCCGTCGCTCATCGGCACGGTCATCTCCCGGGCGGGGCGGGCTCGGTGCGCGGCTCGGCGGCGAGGTGCTCGCCGACCCGCTTGACCAGCAGGGCCATCTCGTAGGCGATCTGGCCGACGTCCGACTCGGCGTCGCTGAGCACGGCCAGGCAGCTGCCGTCGCCGGCCGCGGTGATGAAGAGGAAGGCCTCGTCGAGCTCGACCATGGTCTGCCGCACGCCGCCGACCCGGAAGTGCCGGCCGGTGCCCTTGGCGAGGCTGTGGAAGCCGGACGCGACGGCGGCGAGGTGCTCGGCGTCTTCCCGGGCCAGGCCGTTGGAGACACCGGTGGCAAGGCCGTCACCGGACAGGATCACCGCATGCCTCAGGGTGGCCACGCGGCCCACCAGGTCGTCCAGGAGCCAGTTCAGGTCTCCGGACGGCTGCGTCGTTGCGGTCATTGTTCGGTTCCTTCCGCTGGGGCGGGTTGTGCGGGTGGAGCGGGACGGTCGGCAGGTGTCCGCGGCGCGGACGGCTGCTTTTCTGCGGGTGGCACCTGCGGTGCCGAGGTGCCGGAGCGTACGGGATACAGCTGGGCGGGGCGCGGGCGGCCCGCCGGACGCGCCGGGGGGACGGGTGCGGAGGGCAGCGCGATCCGGGGGCGCACGGGCCCGGCGTACGGCAGCGGCCCGCGCCGGTCCTCGGGTGCCCGGCCGCCCTGCGACTCGGGCAGGTCCGGGACGACGGTGAGCGAGGCCGGCTGCAGCCGGTCGCCGCGACCGCGCTGGAAGCCGCGCTGGAACGAGGCGAAGGCCGCCCTCGCCTCCTCCGGCGAGCGCTCCCGGACGGGCTCGGCCGCCTCCTCCGCGGTGTCCTTGAGCTGCGGCGCCAGGCTGGCCTGGCGGACCCGGCGCGGCAGCAGCCCGCCGGCGGCCGGGGCGCCCGCGGCGGGGTCCGGCCCGGCGGCGACCACGGGCGCGGCCTGGGGCGGCACCGCGGCGGGACTCTGCTCGGCCGGGCTCTGCTCGGCCGGCGCCTGCTCGGCCGGGCTCTCCGCCCGGCGGTGGCGGCCGGTCCCGGCAGCCTCCGGGTCGGCCGCGGCGCCGGGGCGGCGGCGGGGGGGGGCCCCGGCGCCCCGCGCCAGGGCGGCGACGGCGGAGACGGCGGTACGGCGTCTGACGGTGCTCATGGG
>NZ_JBHWBW010000651.1:0-3509 GCF_042735675.1 Kitasatospora sp. NPDC059571 | reverse complement strand
CACACCGCGACCCCCGAGCTAGACACCCCTAGTCGCGTCGGACGCGACAGATGTCAATACCAGCCCGGTGCGGGCCGCCCGGGCGGGACGCTCGGCGACCGGCGGCAGGGTGCCCTTGAGCGGGCCCCACTCGTTCGGGTCGGGGACGCCCGGGGGCTGCATCTTGCGCCGGGCCGGGCCGTCGCCGTGGTCCGACTCGCCCGGCTCCTTCGCGCCCGGCCAGGCCTTGGCGACCCGGGCGGCGAGCACGAAGTCCTTGCGCAGCGGGTGGCCCTCGAAGCCGTCCGGCAGCAGCAGGGTGACCAGGTGCGGGTGGCCGGGGAAGTCGATGCCGAACATCTCGTGCGTCTCGCGCTCGTGCCAGGCGGCGCCGGCGTAGACGCCGGTGGCGGTCGGCAGCGCGGCCTTCTCGCGCGCCACCCTGGTGCGCACCAGCAGGTGCCGGACGGCGCCGGGGCGGCCGGGGTCGGCGAGGTGCGCCGCGACCGAGAAGCCGTCGGCGAGCTCGTCGACCGCGCTGAGCCAGTCGAAGTAGCCGAGGCCGAGGGCGTCGCGGGCCGCGGTCAGCGCCTCGATCCAGTGCTCGGCGGGCACGTCGACGGTCAGCAGCCCGTACGCCTCGGCCGCGGTGGCCCAGGGCCCGATCGCGGCGGCCGTCCGCTCGGCCGGCCCCGGCTCGGGCGCGGGCCCGGTCGGGGCGGGCTGCTCGGCGACCGGCTGCTGCGCGCCCGGCTGCTCGGGGGTGGGCTGCTCGGGGGTGGTCACTGGCCGGCCTCCGGACCGGCCACCAGGCCGCGGCGGAGCGCGGCGGCGGGCGCGGCGTAGCGCTGCGGGATCGACTCGGCGGCGATCTTCTCCTGGAGCTTGAGGATGCCCTGGAGCAGTGCCTCGGGCCGCGGAGGGCAGCCCGGCACGTAGACGTCGACCGGGATGATCTGGTCCACGCCCTTGGTGACGGAGTAGGAGTCCCAGTACGGGCCGCCGGAGTTGGAGCAGGCACCGAACGAGATGACGTACTTGGGCTCGGGCATCTGCTCGTAGAGCCGCTTGACCGCGGGGGCCATCTTGTCGGTGACGGTGCCCGAGACGATCATCAGGTCGGCCTGGCGCGGGCCGGGCGCGAACGGGATGACACCCATCCGGATGAAGTCGTGCTTGGCCATCGACGCGGCGATGAACTCGATCGCGCAGCAGGCGAGGCCGAAGTTGAAGCACCACAGGCTGTAGCGGCGCCCCCAGTTGAGCACCACCTTGACCGGGTCCGGCGCGAGCCGGGCCAGCGGGCCGAGCCGGCGCGGCTCGACCGCACCGGGGTTGGCCGGGTCGGGGATGCCGAGCGGCACGGGCCCGCCGGAGGCGCCGTGCGCGTGGCCGTGCGTCACGTCCATTCCAGAACGCCCTTCTTCCAGGCGTAGAGCAGTCCGACCGCGAGGAACCCGATGAAGACGAACATCTCCACCAGCGTCGTCGCCCCGTACCCGGCGGCGGCGAAGACCGTCGCCCAGGGGAACAGGTAGATCGCGTCGACCGCGAAGATCACGTACAGGAAGGCGTAGACGTAATAGCGGATGTGGGTCTGCGCCCACCCCTCGCCGACCGGGTCCACCCCGCACTCGTACGCCAGCAGCTTCTCCGGTGAGTACACCACCGGGCGCAGCAGGCGGTTGGCGGTGAAGGACACCGCGACGAACAGCACGCCGACGACGGCGAGCAGGCCCACCGCCGCGTACGCGTCGAAGTAGCCGCTGCCCGCGGCAGCGCCGGCAGCCGTCTGCTGCCACTCCATTGCGTTCGCCTCCACCTCGGCCGGGCCCGCCGTCCACCGGCGGGGATCCGAACTTCTTTACGCATCCATAACCATCACTACGGCGTGAGTCTAAGTGCACCGATCGTCTACTCCTGCACCTGCCCGGTACGCAAGACGCAGGGTGGACTCCGGTCCCTCCCGGACCGGCAGCCACGTGCAGTCCCGGGGGTGGGGAAAACCCCCGGGAGAGGACGGCACCCAGCACCATGGCCGAGCGGGCCCCGGACCGGCGATGCTGGTGCGGCATCGGGGATCCGATGCGCGCGCAGGCCGCCGCGGCGGCCGCTGCCGCCGGTCGGCGGGCGCGCGGGCACCGGAGAGGACGGGCGGCGATGGACGACGAGGCGGGGCGCGGGGCGCAGGAGACCCGGCCGTCCCTGTACGGGGAACGGCTGTGGCGGGAGGTTCAGCACCTGCTGGTGAATCTGCCGCTCGGCATCGCGGGCTTCGTCGTCACCGTGGTCATGCTGAGCGTGGGGCTCGGCCTGGCGGTGACGGTGGTCGGGCTGCCGTTGCTGGCCCTGGGCCTGGCCGGCAGCCGGCGGCTGGGGGCGCTGGCCCGGCGGCGGGCGCGGTACGCGCTCGGCTCGGACGTCGCCGAGGCCGGGCCGCTGGTCCCGACCCGGCCGGGCGTCGCGGGGTGGGTGATCGCCTGCCTGACGGACGGGCTGAGCTGGCGCTCCGTGCTCTACGCGGTGCTGCTGCTGCCCTGGGGCGTGCTGGGCTTCGCCCTGACGGTGGTGCTGCTGGTGGTCGGCTGGCCGGTGCTGCCGTGGGCGGTGCGCGGCCTGGCCGCGGTCGACCGGATGCTGGTCGGCAGCCTGCTGTGCCCGAACGCGCTGAGCGAGCGGGTCCGCGAGCTGGAGGACGACCGGGGCGCCGTGGTCGACACCGCGGCGGCGGACCTGCGGCGGATCGAGCGGGATCTGCACGACGGCGCGCAGGCCCGGCTGGTCGCGCTGGCGATGGATCTGGGCCTGGCGAAGGAGAAGCTGGCCGAGGCGTCCGACCCGTCCGGCGTCGCCGCGGCGGCGGAGATGGTCGGCGCGGCCCACGGCGAGGTCAAGCTCGCGCTCCAGGAGCTGCGGGACCTGGCCCGCGGCATCCATCCCGCGGTGCTGACCGACCGGGGGCTCGACGCCGCGCTGTCGGCGGTGGCGGCCCGGTGCGCGGTGCCCGGCGGGGTCAAGGTGCACGTCGACCTGAAGGGCGCCGAGCGGCCCGACCCGGCCGTCGAGGGGATCGCCTACTTCACCGTCAGCGAGCTGCTGACCAACATCGCCAAGCACGCGGCGGCCCGGTCCGCGTCGGTGGACGTCTGGCGGGCCGACGACCGGTTGATGCTGCTCGTCCAGGACGACGGCCGCGGCGGCGCCTCCGCGCACCCGGGCAGCGGGCTGGCCGGTCTGGCCGAGCGGGTCGGGGCGGTGGACGGCGTCTTCGTGGTGGAGAGCCCGGCCGGCGGGCCCACCACGGCGACGGTCGAACTGCCCTGGCACACCCGGATGGTCCGCAGCTGACGGCCCCCGGCCGGGGGTTCGGCCGCAGAGGCCACGTCCGGGAGGGCCCGGGGCCGGGACGGTGGGGGGGGGCGGCGCGGGCGCCCCCCGGGGCGCGGACCCGCCCGGCCGGGGCGCCCCGGCCCCCCGGCCCCCCCCCCCCCCCGCCGGGGGCCCACCACGCCCCCCCGGGGGGGGAGCGG
>NZ_JBHWBW010000650.1:0-3512 GCF_042735675.1 Kitasatospora sp. NPDC059571 | reverse complement strand
GCGCCCCCGCCCCCCGCGCGCCCGCGCCTCGAGGGGCGGCCCCCGCCCCACACCCCCGCCCACCCCCCCCCCGCCGCCTGAGCGGCGCCCCCGCCGCCACGGCCGCACAGTGGGTGCGTGCGTGCGCGGCCCCTCCCCCACCTGCCTCTCCACCCGGGAGTTCGACATGTCCAAGGCCATCACCTTCTCCGAGTACGGCGCACCCGAGGTGCTGCGGCTCTCGGAGGTCACACCGCCGGAACCCGGCCCCGGCCAGGTCCGCATCCGCGTACGGGCCGCCTCGATCAACCCGCTCGACCTGAAGATCCGGTCCGGCCGGATGGCCGGCGTCCGGCCGGCGCAGTTCCCGGAGCGGCCGGGCCTGGACGTGGCCGGCGTCGTCGACGAGGCCGGCGAGGGCGCCACCGCCGCGGTCGGCGACGAGGTCCTCGGCGTTGCGCTCGGCGGCGGCTACAGCGAGTACGCGTTGCTGGACCGACCCGTCGCCAAGCCGGAGGAGGTCTCCTTCGAGACCGCCGCCGCCCTGGTCACCGTCGGCGAGACCGCGTACCGCTGCCTGCACCAGCTGGGCGCGGAGCCGGGCGAGACCCTGCTGATCCACGGCGCGGGCGGGAGCGTCGGCACCGTCGCCGTCCAGCTCGCCACCGCCCGGGGCATCACCGTCGTCGCCACCGCCGGCGAGCACGACCTCGACCGGCTGACCGCGCTCGGCGCCACCGCCGTCCGCTACGGAGAGGGCTGGGCCGAGCGGGTGCGGGCCGCCGCCCCGCAGGGCGTGGACCGGGTCCTCGACACCTCCGGCGCGGGCGTGCTGGCGGAGTCCGTCGCCCTGACCGGCGACGCGGCCCGCGTCCTCACCATCGCCGACATGACCGCGGCGGAGCACGGCGTGCGCTTCAGCAGCGGCGGCCCGGCCGACCGCCTCCCGCAGGCCCTTCCCGAGCTGGCCGGTCTGGCCGCCGAGGGCCGGCTGGACCTGCCCATCGGCGCCACCTATCCGCTGGCCGACGCGGCCCGGGCCCACGCCGACATCGAGGCCCGCCGCACCCGGGGCAAGGCCGTGCTGCTGCCCTGACCCGGGACTTGTCCGACCCACCCGTTCCCTCCCCCGGGCAGGGAGCGAGTGGGCCGGCGCCTCCATCCGGGGATGTGCCGATGCGTCAGCGCGGCGCGTCCTCGCCGACCAGGCCGTCCACGGACTCCCGGATCAGGTCGGCGTGCCCGACGTGCCGGGCGTACTCCTCGATCAGGTCGATCAGCAGCCGCCGCACACTCGGCGACTCGCCGCCCGCGCCGACGTGGACGGCCCGCTGGTCCAACCCGCCGGCGGCCAGCACCTGCCGGAGGTCGGCCCTCGACCGGGACACGGCCTCCTGCCAGAGCGCCAGCAGCCCCTCGGGGGTGTCCTCTGCGGCCGTGCGCCACTCCAGGCCGGGGTCGGCCGCCAGGTCCGCCCCGGACCACGGCTCCGCGGGCGGGCGGCCGAGCAGCTTCCGGGACAGCATGTCGTCCTCGACCAGCGCCAGGTGCTTCAACAGCCCGCCGAGGGTGACCGCCGAGGCGCCGACCGTCGCCCGCATCCCCGCCGCGTCCAGCCCCGAGCACTTCCAGGCCAGCGTCCGGCGCTGGCGTTCCAGGGAACCCACCAGGGTCGACGCCTCGTCACCCGCAACCGGCGGTTCGTACGGCACCGACTCGTCAATCTCCGTCATGGCAGGCAGACTACGGCGCGTTCAGGACGGTCTGCGTCCGGAATTCCGATCGGACGGCGGGGAACATCGCATGGGGCACGACGAGAGCCCGACCGCCCGGGTGCTGCTCCTGCTCGACCTGGTCCAGAGCAGCCCAGGGATCACCGCCGAGCGGCTGGCCCAGCGGCTCGGCGTCTCCGAGCGGGCGACCCGCCGGTACGTCGGGATCCTGCGGGAGGCGGGCGTGCCGATCACCTCCCGACGGGGCCCGCACGGCGGTTACGCGATCGGCCGGGGGTACCGGCTGCCGCCGCTGATGTTCAGCACTGCCGAGGCGCTGGGCCTGGTCATGGCGGTGCTGGAGAGCGGGGCCGACGCCGGCGATCCGGCCGATCCGGTCGGCAGCGCGCTCGGGAAGATCGTGCGGGTACTGCCCGCGTCGCTGGCCGGGCCGGCCGAGGCGGTCCGCGGCATCGGCATGCCCGCCCCGGACGGCGGCACCGCGCGGCCCGACCCGGCGACCGCGGCGGCCCTCGTCCAGGCCTGCGCGGCGCAGCGGCGGATCCGGCTGGAGTACCGGCGCGGCCCCGGCGAGCCGTGGGTGACCGAGGTCGACCCGTGGGCCGTCGCCGTCCGCGACGGCCGGTGGTACCTGCTCTGCTGGTCCCACGCGCGCAGCGCCCGGCGCCTGCTGCGGGTGGACCGGGTCGCCGCCGTCGCGGTCCTGGACGCGCCCGCCACGCCGCCGGACGGGCTCGACCCGGTGGCGGCGGTCGACGAACACCTCGCCCAGGGCTGGCGGTACCGGGTCGAGGTGCTCGTCGACGCACCCGCGGCGAGCGTCGCCCGGTGGATCCCGCGCAGCCTGGGGCAGTGCGAGGAGGTCGGCCCGCACCGCACCCGCCTGCTGGCCACCACGGACGAACCCGACTGGTACGCCCGGCGGCTCACCGCGATCGGGGCGCCCTTCCGGGTCGTGGCACCGCCCGAACTCCGGGAGGCCGTGCGGGAACTGGGGCGCCGGCTGCTGCTGGCCGGCGGACCGGAGGACGGCCCCGGCGAAGGAGCGGGTGCGCCGGTCAGTCCCCCTCGGCCAGACCGACGCGCAGCCGGCCGAGCCCGTCCCGCATCCGGGTCTTGACGGTGCCCAGCGGCGTGCCGAGGAGCTCGGCGATCCGGGCCTGCGTGTGGCCGCCGTAGTAGGCCAGCGCCAGGCACTCGCGCTGCAGCGGGGTGAGGGCCCGCAGGCCCTGCCGGACCCGCTCGCGGTCGAACCGGCGCTCCACCGCCTCGGCGACCTCGTCGAATTCCGGTGTGTACGAGGCCTCCGCGACCCGCCGGTCGCGGTCGGCGGCCGCCTGGACCGACCGCACCCGGTCCACGGCGCGGGCATGCGCGATCGCCATCACCCAGGCCAGCACCTCGCCGCGCTCCGGTCGGTAGCGCGCGGCCGAGCGCCACACCTCCAGCAGGATCTCCTGCGCCACCTCCTCGGACTGCGCCCGGTCCCGCAGGATCCTCCGCACCAGCCCGAGCACCGGCCCGGCCACCGCGTCGTAGAGCCGCCCGAAGGCCTCCTCGTCGCCGGCGGCGATCCGCGGCATCAGGGCCCGGAGGTCGGCACTGCGCCCGGCGGACCTCGGCGCGGTGCGCTCCCCGGGCCCGTCGGCGAGTCGGCTCTGTGCTGGTGCGTCCACGGGCACGACTCTTCCGGCCGGCCGGGACCGTCGCTACTTGCAGCGTTGCTGCATCGCTTCCCCCCAGGCCTGTCCGGCGGCGTGCGCAAAGGGGCCGGGGCTGGACCTCCCCCCCCCCGCAGCC
>NZ_JBHWBW010000649.1:0-3512 GCF_042735675.1 Kitasatospora sp. NPDC059571 | reverse complement strand
CAGGTTGAACAAGTCCGCCACGGTGGTCGCCGCCGTCCGCGAGGACGAGAACGCGCCGCTGCTCCGGCAGAGCGGCGCCGACGTGGTGGTGACCAGCTCCAGCTCGGCCGGCCGGCTGCTCGGCATGTCGATCCTCAGCCCGCACACCGGCTCGGTGATGGAGGACCTGCTCACCGTCGGCACCGGCCTCGACATGGCCGAGCGCCCGGTGACCAGGGCCGAGGCCGGACGCAGCCCGCGCGAGTGCGAGGACCTGGTGGTCGCGGTCATCCGCGGCCGCCGGGTGCTCAACTACACCGACCCGGAGGCCGCGGTGCTCCAGCTGACCGACCGGGTCATCACCATCCAGCGGGCCGTCAACCGGGCCTGACCGTACGGTCGGTGTCCGGCGGGCCGCCCGCCGGGGGAGCGCGCGGTCCGCGTAGCGTGACGGTCATGCGAGCCATCACCATTTCCCAGCCGGGCGGGCCCGAGGTGCTGACCTGGACGGAGGTGCCCGAGCCGGAGCCGGCCGCGGGCGAGGTCCTCGTCGAGGTCGCCGCCACCGCCGTCAACCGCGCCGACCTGCTCCAGCGGCAGGGCTTCTACGACCCGCCGCCCGGATCCTCGCGCTACCCGGGGCTGGAGTGCGCCGGCCGGGTCGTCGCGCTCGGCCCGGGCACGGCCGGCTGGGCGGTCGGCGACGAGGTGTGCGCGCTGCTCACCGGCGGCGGCTACGCGGAGCGGGTCGCGGTGCCGGTCGGGCAGCTGCTGCCGCGGCCCGCCGGACTGTCCGCGGTCGAGGCGGCCGCGCTGCCGGAGGTCGTCTGCACGGTCTGGTCGAACGTCTTCATGGTGGCCCACCTGCGGCCCGGCGAGACGCTGCTGGTGCACGGCGGGGCCAGCGGCATCGGAACGATGGCGATCCAGCTCGCCAAGGCGGTCGGTGCGCGGGTGGCGGTGACCGCGGGCAGCCCGGAGAAGCTGGCGCGCTGTGCGGAGCTGGGCGCGGACATCCTGATCGACTACCGCGAGCAGGACTTCGTGGCGGAGCTGCGGGAGGCGACCGGCGGGGGAGGGGCGGACGTGATCCTGGACATCATGGGCGCCCGGTACCTGCAGCGGAACGTGGACGCCCTGGCGGTCAACGGCCGTCTGGTGGTGATCGGCCTGCAGGGCGGCATCAAGGGCGAGCTGGACCTCAACACCCTGCTGCGCAAGCGCGGTGCGGTGGCCGCCACCAACCTGCGCGGGCGCCCGCTGGACGAGAAGGCGGCGATCGTGGCCGCGGTGCGCGAGCACGTCTGGCCGCTGATCGAGTCCGGCGTGGTCCGGCCGGTGGTCGACCGGGTGCTGCCGATCGCGGAGGCGGCCGCGGCGCACGCGGTGGTCGAGGCCGGCGGGCACGTCGGAAAGGTCGTCCTGGAGGTCTGAACCGGGGGCCGGCCCGGGGTGTCCGGGGTGTCCGGGTGGCGGTGTTTCACGTGAAACATCCCGCCGCGACGCCGCCCCGGGCGCCCCGGCCGCTCGGTGCGTCGTCCGGGTGGCGGCGCAGGTCCGGGTATCGCCGTGAGCGTACGAAATGCCCGGAATGTCGGAGTGTGTGACGCTGGTCGGGAGCTTTTCCGCCGCCGGTCGCCTCGCAGCGCGGCCGCCTGTCGGAAGGACCTCCCGTGGCCGCACGTCCGCACGCGCTCCGTGTCCTGTCCGTCGCGCTGCCCGTCACCTGTCGTCGAGCGGCGCTGACCGCCGCTGGTCTGGCTCTCCCCCTGCTGCTCGCCGGCACGGCCGGCGCCGTCTGCCCCGCCGAGAGCGCCCCGGGTGCCGGGACCGCGGCCTTTGCGCCGTCCGTCCCGGCCGGTGTCCCGTCGGGCCAGGGTGCGGCGTCGGACCCGGCGCCCGCCGCGACGGCAGCCTCCTCGGCCGCCGCCTCTGCGGACGCGGCCTCCTCCGGTGCGGCCGCCCCCAGCGACTCCTCCGCACCCGGGCGGCCGGACGTGCCGCCGCCGTCGCCCGCCGGGCCGGGGGACGTCGCGGTGCCGGGGGGTTCCGGCGCGCCCTGCCCGAGCGACGGCCCGTCGTCCCGGACCCGTCCGGCCTCGGTGCCCGACCCCGGTGCCGTGGTCCCGCCGGCCGCCGATCCGGTCACCGACCCGGCCGACGACGGGTCCGCCGCATCCGATCCGGCCGATCCGGCGGACGGCGACGACTCCGGCGCCGCGCCGGTGCAGCCGTCGGACACCCCCGCCGCGGCGGACCCGGCCACGACGGCCGCGGCCGTGCCGGTCCGCGTCCACGGACGCCTGGGCCGCTCGGCGCCGGCCGGCGCCCCCGCGCTGCCCCGCGCCGCCGAGGTCCCCGAGGCCGCCGCACCCACCGCCGAGGACACCCCGGTGGAGCAGCCGGTGCCGGCCGCGAGCACGCCGGCCGCCGCCCCGCAGGACGCGGCCGGGCTGGCCGCCCCGCTGATCTGGTCCGACGCCTCCACCCGCCAGTTGCCGCTCGGCGCCGGCCTCACCCTGATCGGCTGCGGCCTCGGCCTGGTCGGCTACCGGATGCGGCGCGGCTGACCTGCCCGTCGCGCCGCCCCGCAGGACGCTTCGTGTGCCGATTTGATCGAAACCAAGATCCGCGGCACCTCCCCGCAGCGAACCGCGTTGGGGGAGAATGCGCTTCATGACGAACCCGATGAACGAGCGGTCGCCGGAACACCCCCACGGGGCGTCGGGCGGCCAGCCGGACGAGAACCCGAAGGTGCTGGTCGTCGGTCCGGACGGCATGCCCATCGGTGTCCCGAGTGCCTTCGGGCACAGGGACGAGCACGGCGAACCGCGCGAGCTCCCGGTGACGGAGATGGTCGAGCAGCCGGCCAAGGTCATGCGGATCGGCAGCATGATCAAGCAGCTGCTGGAGGAGGTCCGGGCGGCTCCCCTCGACGAGGCCAGCCGGGCCCGCCTGAAGGACATCCACGCCAGCTCGATCAAGGAGCTGGAACTCGGCCTCGCGCCCGAGCTGGTCGAGGAGTTGGAGCGGCTGTCGCTGCCCTTCACCGAGGACACCATCCCGACCGAGGCCGAGCTGCGGATCGCCCAGGCGCAGCTGGTCGGCTGGCTGGAGGGGCTGTTCCACGGCATCCAGACCGCACTGTTCGCCCAGCAGATGGCCGCCCGGGCGCAGTTGGAGCAGATGCGGCGCGCGCTGCCCCCCGGACTGCCCGGTGCGGAGCACGGCGACGACGAACCGGGCCCGGGCCGCGGGATCCGTTCGGGCCCGTACCTGTAGCCCCGTCAGCCGGCCCCGTACCGACGGTCTGTCGCAGGAACTTCCCGGTGGTGTTGCGGCCCGGACACAGCTGTGCCCCTGCACCCGATCAGGTGGTCGTGAGCCGATACCCTGGCCCCTGTCGTCGGCCCCCCCCCCCCGCACGGGGGCGGGGGGGGCGGCTGATCGCGCCCCCCCCGCCCCCGTGTGCCCGGAACGCGATCGCGGTCCGGCCTCGGGGTGCATCAGGCTGCTACTGGACGGTCCAGGCC
>NZ_JBHWBW010000648.1:0-3533 GCF_042735675.1 Kitasatospora sp. NPDC059571 | reverse complement strand
GCCGCGCGGTCGGCGAGGGCGCGGTCGCGGGGCTGGGGGCGGGCGGCGCGGCGGGGGGGCGGGGGGGGGGGGGCGGCGCGGCGTGCCCGCGCCCCCCCCCCCCCCCACGGCAGCGTGCCGGGCGCACTCACCGGCCAGCCGGGACTTGCCGATCCCGGCCTCGCCCGAGACGAGCACCGCGCGACCACCGGTTGCCCGACAGTTCGTCAGAAAGCCTTCGAGTAACGATATTTCCCCGGCCCGGCCGACCGTGACGGATGATCTGGTAAACATGGCCGCAGGCTATGCGAGGCGATCCTGATCCGGTAAGGCCGGCCGCGCCCGCCCCGCCAGGTACGGCCGACCGGCCCCCGGGGCTCACCAGCCGGTGTTCCCGTCCCGGGAGGTCCAGGTCATGGTCTCGTACGGGGTGTGCGACAGTGCGAGGACCTCACCGCCGCCGGACAGCGCGGCCGCCCGCTGCCCGAGGGCACCGGCGGTCCACAGCCTGATCCCGCCGAGCGGGTGCTCCGCCTCCTCCTCCCGGGGCGGACGCGGTCGCTCCGCTGCGGGGACGGCGTCGAGCACGGGGACGGCATCGAGGGTCTGCATGGGTGGTTCCGTTCCTCTCCTCCGAGCGTCAGGGCCTTGGCGCCGCTGACGCACATTCAGGGTGTCGGTGCCTGCAGCAGCAGCACCGAGGGCGTCCGCTCCGGGAAGCCCAGTCTCAGCAGGCCGTGGCCGACGCCCGCCAGTCCGGTCAGCAGGCCGGGCGCGGCCAGGCCGCCCGGGGTGCCGCAGACGGGCCCGTGCCGTTCCAGCGCGGTCGCCAGCCGGTCGGCCCGCCGCTCCCGGACCGCCGTCGCGGCCGGGTCGGCAAGGCGGCCGAGGAGTTCGAGGACACCCGGCTCACCGTGGCAGGGGCTGTGGTCCGGCAGCGGACCGGGCCGGGCGCCGAGGCCGCGGACGGTCCGTGCCACCAGCTCCGCCAGCTGCGCATCGCCGGCCGCCGCCGGCCGGTCGGCCACCGCCAGCGCAACGCCGGCCCACCCGCGGCACCAGGCGCCGCCGGGCCGCCGTTCCCCGGACAGTCCGGCGACGGCCGCGCGCAGTGCGGCCAGCCCGGCCCGTTCGCACCCGGCGTCACCGGTGGCCGCCGCGAATCCGAGCAGCGCCCAGCCGACCCCGGCCGCGCCGGTGGCGAAGCCCGGCTCGTCCGGCAGGGGGCTCGCGGCGAGCCGGGCCGCGCACGCCCGGGCACCCTGCCGGGCCGCGGTCGAACCGGTCGCCCGGTGCACGGCGAGCAGCGCGGCGAGGCCGCCGGCCAGACCGTCCGCCAGCCCGGGGCCCGCCGCGGATTCGGCGGCCGCCGCGGTCAGCTCGGCCGCGGGACCGCTCAGCGCGGCCAGGGCGGGGTCGTCCAGGGCGGCGGCCGCCGCCGTGACCGCGTAGGCGATGCCGCCCAGCCCGGCGAAGCCGCCGGGACCGACGGCCGCCAGGTCCTGCGGCCGGGACGCGAGCCGCTCCAGCACCGAGGGCAGCGGCGCCAGCGCGCGGGTGGCCGCCTCCGCCCAGCGCTCCTCCCCGGTGAGGGCGGCGAGCTGGGCGAGGAACAGCGCCACCCCGGCATATCCACCGCCCAGGTCCGCACCGCACGGCCGGAGTTGCCAGTAACGGTCGGCGATGAGTTCGAGGCCGAGCCAGTTCGTCCGCCCGGGACCGCGGTGGCCCGAGGCGAGGAGGAGGCCGCCGATGCGGCGGGCGGCGTCGAGCAGGTGCTCGGGATCCGCGCCCGGCCCGCCCGGCCCTCCTGATCCGGCCCACCCGGCGGGCACCGACGGATGCAGACCCGCGGGTTCGTGGGCGGCGGCGGTCGACCGCGCGGCCATCGCCGCCCGGACGACCCACTGCTGCGCCGCGAGGTCCGGCTCGCCCATCGCCCGGAGCCGCTCGGCCACCCGGTCCAGCCCGGTCCGCTCCAGTGCGCCGGGAAGACGGGCCCCGTCGCTGCTCCACAGGTCCACCGAGCCCGGCCGGGTGGTGAACAGCGGCACGTCACCGTCCCACAACTGTGCCATCTCGTGCCCGAGTTCATCGGGATGACCCGGACCTGCCGACCAGTCCGTGCCCAGGACCGCGAACAGCGCAGCACGTTGCGCCGCGTCCCGCAGCACGTCCGGGTGGGTGGACTCGGCGAGCAGCGTCGCGTACGTCTGGGTGGGGCGCAGCACGACGCGTACCTCGGCCTCGGCGAAGCGGGCCAGCAGGCCCAGCGGGCCCAGGAGTTCGCGCCTTCCTTCGACGACCGCCCGGTAGCCCGCGCGGAAGCCGTCGAGCAGTTCCTCGGTGTACGAGGCGGGTTCGGCCGTGACGCCGCCGAGGACCGGCCGGTTCGCCGCTCCGACGAGCGTCTGCGGCCGGCGGACCAGCCGCATCCGGTCGGTACCGGTATCCGCCCACGTCACCGCATCGGTCGGCAGCGGGGCGCCCGGGTCGCCGCCCAGCCCGGAGGCGTCCACGGCCGCCGCGTCCCCGAGGAGCAGGTGCGGGAGCAGGCCCGTCCGGTGTACCGACGACTGCAGGGCCGCGGCTGCCGGGTCGTCCGCCCCGCGTGCCGCGGGCGGCGGATGGAACAGGGTCTCGACGTCGATGAGGACCGGCTCGTCCCCCCGAGCGATCAGGTTCTCGCAGTGCAGATCGGTGCCGTCCAGGGCGTACAGCAGGGCCAGCAGTGCCCCCTGACGCCGGTAGAAAGTCCCCAACCGACCTGTCCCGCAGGGCAGGTGGGCGATGTGTTCGACCCAGCCGTACGCGCCGCGGTCCAGCAGGGCCGCCGCCGGCAGGCGGGTCGTGCCGGGTCGTGCGTTGAACCAGTCGACGACCTCGTTGAAGTGCCGGTGGGCGCGGAGCGGCCGCGGTTTGTACACCACGTGGCTGCCGTCGGCGAACTGCAGCACGGCCACGCTGCGGCCCCGCCGGTGCCCGTCCCCGGCCCCGCTGTGCACGCCGACCAGGGCGCCCGGATCCGCTCCGCCCAGCAGTTCGGCGGTGATCTCCGCACGATCGGCGGCGAGGCGGTGGAGCAGCTCGGTCAGCGCCGCGGCCGCGTGCAGACAGGTCTGCCCCAGCAGACGCGCGAGCACGGGGTAGTCGGCGAACAGCGCGGCGAGGCCGGCCTGACGTGCCGTCATGACCACAAAGTGGCGGAACCGTTCGGACGGCGTGTCACCCGCGAGGGCGCCGCGCCTGCGCGCGGAGTCGAGTTCCAGCACCAGTGTCCGGGCGGACCGCCTGGCCAGGGTGGCGGTGAGCCGCCGGACGAACTCGGCCCGGACGGCGGCGAGATCGACCGTGCCGGCCCCGGTGTCGGCCGGGAGCAGTTCGGCGGCCGCCCGTGCGAACGGTGCCAGGACGGCCTCGAATCCCGCCAGTCCCGGGAGGTCGCCCGCGGGCGCGACGGGGGCCGGCGGCACCGCGGGGGGGGGCGCGCGGGGGGGTGGGGGGCGCGCACGGCGCGCGCGCGCCCCGGCGGCGCGCGCCGCCGAGGACGACAC
>NZ_JBHWBW010000647.1:0-3564 GCF_042735675.1 Kitasatospora sp. NPDC059571 | reverse complement strand
GATTCCTTGGGTGCGCGGGATTCCTTGGGGGGGGGCGGGGCCCCGGGGGCGGGCCCCCCCCGGGCCGGGTCGCCGGGCTTCGGGCCGGTGGGCGGGGCCGGGATCTCGATCAGCCCGGTCGCGGCCAGGTGCCGGATGTCGAGCAGGGTGGTGAAGGCGGAGCGGCCGAGCAGCCGGGCGATCTGGGCGGGGGTGCGGAACCCGTCGGCGGCCGCGAGCACGGCCCGTCGGCGGCTGCTGCAGCTCGCGGACTGCCGGTCCGTCCACAGCTCCTCGGCCCTGGCCCGGACGGGGGAGTCGTCCAGGTGCGGGGCCGGCCAGGTGCGGTCCAGCAGGGTCCGCCGCCGGCCGACCGCCAGGCGCAGCGTGGTGACCGCGAGCGGCCGGGCCAGGGTGAGCGCGGGCCGCACCCCGGGCAGGAAGCCGATCGGGCCGTCGTTCTGCGGCAGGGCGAAGAAGGCCGCGTCCAGCACGGCGGTGAGCTGGCAGAGCTCGAGTTCGCCGCGGCCGATCCGGCCGCTGGCGACCAGGTGGTCGGCGGCCGCGCCGCGGGCGGTGGCCACGCTGTCGGCCCAGGTGCGGGCGGAGATCCGGCCGGCCGAGGTGAGCAGGGTGCCGACGTCGGGCGAGGCCGGGCTCTCGGCGTGCACCACCTCGCCGGCGGCCAGGTGCACGGTGCCGGCGGAGCCGTGCAGCGCCCCGGTCGCGCCGTCCGCGGAGAGGTCGGTGAGCGCGGCCTCGAAGACGGTGGCCGGTGCATAGCCGGACCGGTGGCGGCGCGGCAGACGGCCGAAGCGCTGGGCGGGGAGCGGCGGCAGGTCCGCCGGGACGGGGTGGAGGACGGGCCGGGCCTCCGGCTTGAGGACGGGGTGCATCAGGCGAGCACCAGCCCGTCCACGATGGCGGCCGTCCGTAGTCGGGCCATCGCGAGGTTGGCGGTCGCCCGGTCGAGCCGCAGGTAGAGGAAGACGCTGCTGTCGAAGGCGGTCTCGATGAAGCGGATCAGGTGGTAGCAGCCCGCAGAGGTGATGATGACGTCGTCGGCGGGGGCGGTTCTGGCGGCGGGATCGGCGAAGGACGTGGTCTGCGTGATGGCCCGGGCGACCTCGGTGGCGTCGGCGGCCCCCGTGGCGTGGTCGCCGCCGGGCCCGGCGCCCACCGCGCCCAGGGCGAGCCCGCTCGTCCAGTCCACCAGGCTGGCCCCGAGGGCCCCGGTGATGGTCATCGCCTCGGTCAGGCAGTCGTCGATCCCCGGCAACGGTTACGCACCCCTCCCGCATGCCCGGACGGCACGCTGGTGTGGCCACGCCCTCACTGGCTGTAGCCCCATCGGGGCGTAACGCTACCGCGAGGCCGAGGCGGTGGGGGAGGGTTCCGGCACATTCCTCGGGCATATGCCCGAATCCCTGTACGGGTCCTGACGATCAGTCAGAATCCGTCATCCGTCCTGCGCGGCGGGCAGCGAGCGGAGACCGGGGATCGGCGAGGGCAGCAGCCAGAGGAACGAGGTGAGCGCGCCGATCGCGGCGACCCAGAGCGCCGGCCGAAGGCCGAGCGTGCTCCCGAGCACCCCTCCCAGTACCGAACCTAGCGGACGGACTCCGAAGTTGACGGCCTGATAGGCGCCGGAGACCCGGGATCGGAGCCGATCCGGGACAACTGCCGCGAAGAGCGACCCCAGTGTGATATCGAGGATCATCACGCCGATCCCGGACCCGAACTCTGCCGCCAGCAGCAGGAGCGCGGCCGGCCCCCCGTGTGCGGCCGGTATCAGCAGCAGCGGCGCCGGGTAGGCGACCAGACCCAGCACCACGCCCCGGCCGATGCCGATCCGGCGGACGATCCGGCCGGTCGCGGCGGCGCCGATCAGTCCGCCGACCGCACCCGCGCCGAGCACGAGGCCGAGCAGTCCGGCGGACAGCCCCAGCGGCCCGGTCGCGTACAGCACCAGCAGCGCCGCGATCATGAACGTGAAGAGGTTCACGGTCGCCGTCCCGAGCAGGGCGGCGCGCATCACCGGTGTCCGGGCCAGGAAGCGCAGCCCGGCCGCCACCCCGCCGCGGCGGCCCTCCGCGGGCGGCTCGGCCGGCCGGATCCGGTGCAGCGTCAGGGCCGAGCCCAGGAAGGAGAGCGCGTCCGCGACCAGTGCCAGCGGCGCGGCCAGCACCTGCACCAGCAGCCCGCCGACCCCCGGGCCGGCCACCGAGGCCAGCGCCCGGCTCCCGTTGACCAGCGACGACCCCTCGACGAACCGGCCGTCCGGCACCACGGCCACGAACACCGGCGCGTTGCACACGTCGAAGAGCACGCTGAGCGTGCCCGCCCCGAACGCCACCGCGAAGAGCTGGCCCGCCGTCAGCACGCCCAGCCCGTACGCGGCCGGAATGCTCAGCAGCAGGGCGGCCCGGCCGAGGTCGGCGGCGATCATCACCCGGCGGCGGTCGCTGCGGCGGTCCGCCCAGCCGCCGGCCGGCAGGGCGAACAGCAGGCTCGGCAGCCAGCTCGCGGCGGCCAGCAGGCCCATCAGCGCGGCGTCCGCGTGCAGCGTGGCGACCGCGATCAGTGGCAGCACCAGCACGGTGACCTGGTCGCCGACCGCCGAGACGCTCTGGCCGGTCCAGTACCGGCGGAACCGCACCGTGCGCAGCAGCGCGGGGACGGCGGCGCGGGCCCGCCGGGCCGGGGCGGCGAGGACGGCGGTCACGGCGTCGGCCCCGCCTCCGCCCCGCCCCGGCCCGGGGCGGCGGTGTCGGTCGGCAGTGCCATCCGGACGAGCAGGACCGGCCGGCTGTCCGGCGGGCGGGCGTCCGGCCGGCCCAGCCGCTCCAGGTAGGGGCGGGTGAGCTCGTCCATCCGGGCGCCGAGTTCGGCCAGCTCCTCGGCGGTCAGATGGAGCACGGTGTCGCCGACGCCCGCGGCCCGCTGCCAGGCGGCGCTCTCGCCCCGCTGCGCCTCCAGCCAGCGGGCGGCGAGCTCGGCGTACCGCTCGACCACCACGCGCTGCAGTGCTCCGGCGGCCTCCGCCGTCGCCGGGTCCGGGGAGGCGGTGTCCCAGGCGGTGAACAGTGCGGTCGCCCGCCAGGGCTTCTCCCGCCCGCGTCCGCCGCCGGCCTCCTCGACCAGGCCGTACTTGGCGAGCTGGCGCAGGTGGAAGGAGCAGCCGGCGACGCTCTCGCCGAGCAGTTCGGCGGCCCGGGTCGCGGTGAGCGGGCCCTCCCGGCGGAGCAGCCCGACCAGGGCCATCCGGGTGGGGTGGGCGTAGGCGCGCAGCGCCCGCGGGTCGCTGAGCTGCACGGTGGGCGGGGTGTCCGGCGCGCCGGGGGTGTCCTGGGCGCCGCGAGTCGGCTCGGTCATGCTTATAAAGCTATCTTTAGAAAGAACTCTTTACAAGCGCGACGGGACGGGCGTGTCGGGCGGGGGGGGGGGGCCGGGCGCGGGCGGGGCGGGGACCCCCGCGCGCGGGGGGCGAGCCGGGGGGGGGGGGGCCGGCGCGCCGCCCCCCCCCGGGGGGGGGGGGGGGCCCCCCCGCCCCCCCCCCGACGGTCGGTGCCACTCGGTGCCACT
>NZ_JBHWBW010000646.1:0-3588 GCF_042735675.1 Kitasatospora sp. NPDC059571 | reverse complement strand
GACCGCGGCTGGCCGGCTGGGTCGCCACCGGGCGGTTCCAGGTGATCCTTGCCCCGCGGGCGGGCGGCGCCGCGCCGGCCGCCCCGAGCCCGGCCCCCTCGGCCTCGGGGGGCGGTGCCTGATGGCGGTCGTCGCCGTGGCCGGCGGCCCGGGCGCCCCGGGCGCCACCACGTCCGCCCTGGCCCTGCTGCTCGCCTGGCCGCTGCACCCCGGCCGCCGGGTGCTGCTCGCCGAGTGCGACCCGGACGGCGGCGCCGTCCTGGCCGGCGCCCTGGAGGGCCGGATCGACGCGGTGTACGGGCTGCGCAACCTGGCTGTCGCAGACCGCCGCGGACTGCTCGCGCAGACCATCTGGGAGCAGCTGATCGACCTGTCGCCGGCCGGCGGCGGCGAGCGGCTGCTGCTGCCCGGCCTGACCGACCCGGCGCAGGCGCCCGGCCTGGCATACACCTGGGAGCCGCTCGCCGAGGCGTTCCACGCGCTGGAGGCGCAGGGCTACGACGTCATCGTGGACCTGGGCCGCTCCGGCGCGACCGGGGCCGGCGCGGTGCTGGCCCGGCGGGCCGACGCGGTCGCGGTGGTCGTGCGGACGACCCTGCGCGGCCTGTCGGCGGCCCGGCCGCGGCTCGCCGCCCTGCGCGAGGACCTGGAGGCATCCGGCACCGGCGCCGACGCGCTGCTCCTGCTGCCGGTGGCCGAGGGCCCGTACCCGGCCGCGGAGGCGGCCCGCGAGCTGCGGGTGGAGGGCCTCGGCGGGCTGCCGTTCGCGCCGCGCACCGCCCGGGTGCTCTCCGACGGCGGCGACACCGCGGACCGCCGGTTCGTCCGCTCGGAGCTGATGCGCGCCGCGCGCAGCAGCGCCGACGCCCTCCAGCAGCTGGTCGCCCGCCGGCGGCAGCGGCTGGCCCCGCAGCAGCCCGCGCCGCAGCCCCCGGTGTCCGCGCCGCCGCAGGCGTGGCAGCCGCGGACCGGCCCGGTGCTCGGCCCGGTCCAGCCGCGAGGGCCGTGGGCGCCGGCACCGGAGCCGCACCCGCTCGCCTTCCCGCCGCACATAGCGCCGCCCGCCGTGCCGCAGCCGGCGGCCCCCGCGCCGTTCCCGCCGCCGCAGCAGCACACGGGGTACGGGGAGGTGCTCCGTGCGCGGTAGTCCGCTCCACCACGGCCCGCCTCCCGCGCCGCAGCAGCGCCTCGGCGCGGCCGACCCGGCGGCGCTGCCCTGGGCGGCGCCGGTGGCCACCGGCCCGGTCCGTCCGTCCGGCGCGCCGGCCGCCGCCGTCCCGGGCGCACCGCACCTGCGGCCGGTCGGCACCGGCCCGGCCGTCGACCCACAGGTCGCGCGCGAGCTCAAGCGCCAGGTCGCGGCCGAACTCCACCAGCAGCTCTCCCGGTTGGAGGGCTCCGGCGAGGTCGACCCGCCCACCCGGCGCCAGCGCGGCCGGGCCCTGATCGAGGAGGCGGTGGCCCGCTGGTCCGACGCCTACGCGCAGACCCACGGCATCCCGCCCACCCGCGACCAGGACCGGGCGCTCGCCGAGGCCGTCTACGACCTGCTCTTCCGGGCGGGCCGGCTCCAGCCGTACCTGGACGACCCGCAGATCGAGAACATCCTGGTCAACGGCTGCGACGACGTGTGGGTGTCGCGGGTCAACGAGCCGCTGCGGCAGGTCCCGCCGGTCGCCGACAGCGACGCCGAACTCGTCGAGCTGCTCCAGGACCTGGCCCGCCAGCACGGCGGCGGCGAGCGCAGCCTGTCCACCGCCAGCCCGACCCTGGCGCTGCGGCTGGAGGGCGGGATGCGCCTGCAGGCGCTGACGGAGGTCACCCCGCGCCCGTACGTGGCGATCCGCCGGCACCGGGTCGCCTCGGCGACGCTGCCCGACCTCGTCCGGCTCGGCACCCTCGACGGCACCCTGGCGGCGTTCCTGGCCGCCGCGATCCGGGCGAAGAAGAACGTCATGGTGACCGGCACCCAGGGCGTCGGCAAGACCAGCCTGCTGCGTGCGATGGCCGCCGAGATCCCGCCGGACGAGCGGGTCGGCACCCTGGAGACCGAGTTCGAGCTGTGGCTGCACACTCTCGGCCACCTGCGCCAGGTGGTGCCGATGGAGGCCCGCGAGGGCAACGGCGAACGCGTCGACGGCCGGGCCGCCGGCGAGCTGACCATCGGTGAACTCATCCCCGCCGCGCTGCGGATGACGCTGTCGCGGATCATCGTCGGCGAGGTCCGCTCGGCCGAGGTCGTCCCCATGCTGCGGGTGATGACCAACGGCGAGGGCGGGTCCATGTGCACCCTGCACGCCCGCGCCCCGCACATGGTGGTCGACCGGATCGCCGAACTCTGCCTGGAGTACGGCGCCCACATGACCGACAGCCTCGCCTACCGGCTCACCGCCAACGCGGTGGACTTCGTCGTGCACGTGACGATGGTCGACGAGACCGCCGTCGGCGGCCGCCGGCACCGCTTCGTCTCGCACGTCCTGGAGATCACCGGCCTCGGCGAGAGCGGAAGACCCGCGATGAACCAGGTGTTCGGCCCGCGCGCCGAGCACGGCGAGCCGAGGGCCGTCCCGCACACCCCGCCGCAGTGCCTCGACGACCTGCGCCGGGCCGGCTTCGACGCCGGCCTGCTCCAGTCCCCGTACGGCAGTTGGGGTGCCCCGCTGCCGCTGCGGATCGGCGGTGCGCACTGATGCTGCTCTACGTGCTCTGCGGGCTGGCCGTCACGGGCGGCCTGGTCGCCCTGGTCGCCGGCCTGGTCGGCACCCGTGCCGAGGAGGCGCCCGCCGCCCCGCTCACCGGCCGGCTGCACGTGTTCTGGTACGGCGCGCCCGGCACGGCCTCGCCCGCCGTCGCCCGGCTGCGGCGGATCCAGTCCGTGCTCGCGGCCGTCGGCGCCCCGGTGGCCTGGCTCTTCACCGGCATCCCGCTCACCGCGCTGCTCGTCCCGCTCGCCGTCTTCGGCCTGCCCTGGCTCTACGACGCGACCCGCTCCGACACCCGCCGGATCGAGCGGCTGGAGGCCCTCGCCGAGTGGACCCAGCGGCTGGCGGACGTACTGCTGCTGGGCGTCGGCCTCAACCAGGCCGTCATCACCAGCCGCCGGACCGCACCGCCCGCCCTGGAGACGGAGATCGCCGACCTCGCCGCCCGGCTGCAGTCCCGCTGGCGGCCGGAGGACGCCCTGCGCGCCTTCGGCGACGAACTCGCCGACGCCACCGCGGACAAGGTCCTCGCCGCACTGCTGCTGCGCTCCGGCGACAGCGGGCCGGGCCTCGCCCGGGCGCTGTCCGACATCGCCGAATCGGTCCGCGAGGAGGTCCGCCAGCGCCGCACCATCGAGGCCGACCGGGCCAAGCACCGCACCACGGTGCGCTGGCTGGTCGGCATCATCCTGCTGGTGCTGGCCGCCGGCGCGCTCAACCCGCGCTACACCGCGCCGTACGCCTCGTTCACCGGGCAGGTGGTGCTCGCCGTGGTCGCCGCCGCGTTCGTCGGGGTGATCGCCTGGATGCGCTCACTGGCCGCGCACAGCCCGCTGCCCCGCCTGCTGGAGGCCGACCGCCGCAGCAAGGCCGGCCGGCCGGCCGG
>NZ_JBHWBW010000645.1:0-3639 GCF_042735675.1 Kitasatospora sp. NPDC059571 | reverse complement strand
GGCGGACCGGCCCCCGCCGGCCGGGCGGCCGCGACCGGCGCGGGCCTGGGCGCCGTCACCGGACTGCTCGGCGTCGGCGGCGGCTTCCTCGCGGTGCCCGCCCTGGTCGCCGTCCTGGCCGTGCCCATGGCCGAGGCGGTCGGCACCAGCCTGCTGGTGATCTCCACCAACGCAGTCTCCGCGCTGGTCCCCCGGCTCGGCGCCACCGGCGGCCTGGACTGGGCCGTGGTCGCACCGTTCACCGGCGCCGCGATCCTCGGCGCCTGGGACGGCAAGCGGCTGGCCGACCGGCTCTCCGGCCGGACCCTGCAGCGGGTCTTCGCGACGGTGCTGCTCGCCGTGGCCGCACTGATGCTGCTCGACGCCCTGCGCTGACCCGCCCCCTCTGCTCCCGCGCCGCCACCCCCGGGCGCCGCGGTCCTCTCCCCCGAAAGGCCCCCATGTCCACCACGCTCACCGCGGCCCGTCTCCACGCCGACCTCGACCGGCTCACCGTCGTCGACGTCCGCTCGCCCGGCGAGTTCGCCGCCGGCCACCTCCCCGGCGCGCACAACGTGCCGCTCGACCTGCTGCACCTCGCCGTCCCCGCCCTGCGCGCCGCGGCCGCACGCGGCCCGCTCGCCGTGGTCTGCGCCTCCGGCAACCGGTCCGCGACCGCCTGCGAACGGCTCGCCGCCGAGGGCGTCAGCGCCCTCGGGCTGGCCGGCGGGACCTCGGCCTGGGCGGCCGCGGGCCTCCCGCTGCACCGGCCGGCCGGCGCCCGGGCGGTCTGGGCGATGGACCGCCAGGTCCGGTTCGCCGCCGGTTCGCTGGTGCTGGCGGGCCTGTTCACCGGCCGCCTGCTGCGGCCGGGTGCCCGCTGGCTGTCCGCCGCGGTCGCCGGCGGCCTGGTGTTCTCCGCCGCGACGGACACCTGCGCCATGGGCAACGTGCTCGGCCGGCTCCCGCACAACCGCCCGCGCACCACCACCGCGGACCTCGCGGCCACCCTCACCGCCCTGCAGGGCCAGGCCGGTCGCTGATGCCCGCCGCGACGGGGCCGCGGCCTCGTCGCACCGTTCCGGGCGGGCCCCGGGGCGAGGCGCGAGCGGGCGATCGAGCAGCTCCGGACCCGCGGCCCTACCGAGCTCGACCTCCGTGACGCACCGGGGCGACCGAGGGCCCGCCGGCGCGGAGGCGGGGCCGTGCTCCGGGGCCGGCCCGGAGCACGGGAATACCCCACCTGGTATCAGGGTTGCGATCGGTGCGGCACCGCCGCGCCCGCTCCGGGCCGGACGCCGCCGATACCCCCTCGGGTACGATGAACGGCCCGTACACAGTGTGAAGAGGTGCCAGATGCAGGTCGACGAGGACGCGGTCGGTGCGGTGCTCAACCGGCTCCGCCGGGCGCAGGGCCAGCTCTCCGGCGTCATCGCGATGATCGAGGCCGGCCGCGACTGCAAGGACGTGGTCACCCAGCTCGCGGCGGTGTCCCGGGCGCTGGACCGGGCGGGCTTCAAGATCGTGGCCAGCGGCATGCGCCAGTGCATGGCCGCGGCGGACGGCGACGCCCCGCCGATGAGCGAGGCCGAGCTGGAGAAGCTCTTCCTCGCGCTGGCCTGACGCCCTCCCCGACCGCCGGGCCCGGTGCCGCCGTCAGGCGACCACGATCCGGCGGCCGGTGAGCCGGTCGGGCGTCACCCGCACCCAGAGCGGGCGGCCCGCTCCGGCCCACGGCCCGAGCGGGTGGTCCGCCTGCAGCCGGGCCACCTCCGCGGCGTCCTCGACGGCCGCCGCGGCGCCCACCACGAGCACGCTCCAGCCGCTGCTCATCGCCTCGTTCACCCGGTCGACCTGGAACGAGACCGGCACCCCGGGCCGCGGCGCGGCCGGGCCGTGCGGGTCCGTCCGGTAGACCACCGTTCCGGCGTCCACCGCGTAGTTCACCGGCAGCACCAGCGGCGCGGGGTCGGCCGGCACCGCGATCCGGCCCACCCCGTGGCCGCCGAGCCGGTCCCAGCACTCGTCCTCGGTGAGACGCACCAGCGCCGGGTGCGCGGCGGCCGGATGCTGCCCGGGCGGCGCGTCCGGGCGCCCGGCGACCAGTTCCGGATAGCCGGTGCCGAGCACCGCGGCGATCCGCAGGAACCCGGCCGGGTCGAACTCCGGGCCGGTCTGCAGCAGGTACCGCAGATAGCCCGGGGCCATCCCGGCCTTGGCCGCGAGTTCGTCCTGGGTCAGCCCGAGCCGGGTGCGGCGGGCCGCGATCCGTTCGGCGATGCCGGCGATGTCCGGCCCGGCCCCGCTCCCGGCGGCGGTCGGCTCGTTCCCCATGGGCTCCTCCTCGGTCGGGCGCGGGCTGCGGCGCCGCGGGCACTTCCAGCATCCGCCCCGTCCGCGTCCGGGGCACGGGCCGAAGGCCTCGCAGCGGCCGGAGCCCGCCCGGACGGCCGCACCGCGGCGTGTACCGCTCCGGCACCGGGTATGCGGTCGGCGTGGGATTCCTTCGCAGAACGAACGGGCCTGACGAACCGGACCGGCCGCCGGGCGAACCCGCCGGACCGCCGCTGGACGCGGACGCGGCGGCCGGTGAACTCGCCGCCCTGACCGAGGAGATGGAGGAGGGCACCGCCACCGCGCGGCGGCGCGCCGTGGCCCGGGCCGCGACGCTGGTCCGCTCCACCGCGCGCACCCTGCGGCGCGGCGGTGCCGCGACCGCCCGCGGCACCCTGATCGGCAGCCGGGCGATGACCGACCGGCTGCTGACCACCGCGCCGCGGATCCCCGTCCGCAGCCTGGCCACCCTGCGCGCCCAGCACCCCGGGGCGCAGGACCCGGAGGCACTGGCCGACCTGCTGGTCGCCGGCGCGCGGCGGGCGTCCGCCGCGGTCGGCGCGGGGATCGGGGCGGCCGCGATGCTGCCCGTGCCGCCCGCCATGGCGGTGGAGATCGCCTCCGAGACGCTGGTGGTGGCAGCGGTCGAGATCAAGCTGATCGCCGAACTCCACCAGGTCTACGGCTTCCCGGCGGAGGGCAGCCGGGCGCAGCGGACCACGGCGTACGTGACCGCGTGGGCCGACCGGCGGGGCATCGACGGCTCGGTCGCGCTGCACCCCACGGGGCTGGTGGCGGTGGCCGGGCTGGCGGTCGGGTCGGAGGTGCGGCACAAGGTGGGCAAGCGGCTGACCCGCAGCACCCTGCGCAAGCTGCCGTCGCTGACCCCGCTGCTGATCGGGGCCGGCCTGGGGGCACGGCTGAACCGCCGGGACACCATGCGCCTGGCGGCCCGGGTCCGGCGCGACCTGCGGGAGCGGACGGCGCCCGATCCCGGCTACTGGGAGGCCGCCGCACCGCAGTGACCTGCCGCGACGGGAGGCGCTCAGGATGTGAAACCGGCCGGACTTCGGGATGCTGGGTACGACCGGCATCCTGAAGGAGGAACGCCCATGTCCATGCTCGACAAGCTCAAAGGCATGCTCAAAGGACACGAGGACACGGCCCGCCAGGGCGTCGAGAAGGCAGGCGACACCCTCGACGCGAAGACCGGCAACAAGTACCAGAGCCAAGTGGACACCGCGCAGCAGAAGATCGACGACCAGCTCGGCAACCAGCCGACCGAGGAGCGGTAGCTGCCGAGGCGCCCGGGGCCCCGCCGTGCGG
>NZ_JBHWBW010000644.1:435-3674 GCF_042735675.1 Kitasatospora sp. NPDC059571 | reverse complement strand
GCCCGCGCCCGCGGGGGCTCGCCCTCTCCCCTCACACCCCCCCCCCGCCCGGCGCCCCCCCGGCCCCGGCCGGGCGCCCCCGGCGGCGTCCCGGCACCGCTTTCCTCCGCGAGGCGTGTAAGAACCGGGCCGCCCCGCGCTCTCCCAGGTGACCGACCGACACCGGAGAGGACCGCATGCGCACCGCCCTCGACTGGCTCACCGCCGCCGCACCCGACCCGCACGCCTGCCGCACCGCCTGGGAACGCACCCCCGCCACCCCGGCCCTGCTGCCCGCCGGCCGGATCTGGGACGCCCTGCTCGTCCCCGGCGCACTCGGCCGCCCGGCCCTCGCCGTCCTGCGGCAGCTCTCCGACACCGGCCCCGTCCTCGCCGACCCCGCCGGCGACCGCCTCGGCTTCCTCGTCCCGCCCGGCACCGCCGCCCACTGGACCGCCACCGGCGTCCGCGCCGCCGGACCGGGCAACTGGACCCCCCTCCCGTACCCGGACGGCCGACGCCACGGCCTGCACTGGCTCGTCCCCCCGGACGGCACCGGCACCCTGGTCGACCCCGCCCGCCTGGAACTCGCCCTCCACGACGCCGCCGCCCGCCACGCCGGCCCCCGCTGAAAGCGCCGCCGCCGCACCGCCCCGCGCGGGAGACTGGACCCATGACCGCCAGCGCGCTCACCGACGACCGCACCCGGCTGCTGGAGACCGCCCAGCCGCTCTGCCTCCGGTACGGCCTGGCCCTCGCCGGCCCCGACGCGCTCGCCGCCCACGGGCTCGCCCCCACCCGCGCCACCGCACTCCTCCTGGTCGCCGCCGAGGGCCCGCCGCTCGCCGACATCGCCGCCGGCCTGGTCGAGCTCTATCGCGCCGCCGGCCACGAGGCCCGCAGCGAACCGGGCACCCCCCGTCGGCTCCAGATCACCGGACCGCCCGTCCCGATCGACCTGCACAAGGAACCGCTGCGCCACCCCGTCGTCCTGCTCGCCGGCACGCCCGTCCCGGTCGCGGCCCTGCCGGACGCCGCCGCCCTCGCCGTGCTGGCCCTGTGCGACCGGGCGCTGCCCGCGGACCTCGCCGCCGTCCACTCGCTGGCCGCCCGCTTCACCCAGGGCGAGCTCACGGCCCTCGCCGCGGGTCTCGACGACGACTTCCAGACCACCGTGCTGGCCGAGCGGCTGGAGGCCGCCGCGGGGCTGCTCCACCCGAACGCCGCCGCGGTCTGCGCCTGGGCGCAGGCCTGGGCGCAGGACCTGCGGCTCGACCTCATGGAGACCCGGGAGAGCGCCGACGGGCTGCACGACCCCTATCTGGAGACGGTCGAAGCGGAGCAGTCCGACGACCTGTAAGGGTGAATCTCGGTTCCCCGTCATGCTGCTCGTTGAGGTGGGCCGGTCGGCTCCGCAGACTGGAGAGCGAGAGCGGGAGACCCGCGATCCCGCCGCCCGGTCGGACCCGGACGGCGCCGCACAAGGTACCGACGGCCGACACGCCGTAGGGCACTTCGGAGGCAGACGACCTTGACCAAGACCAGCCCGTACAAGCACGTCACCCACTGGATCAACGGCGCGCCCGTCGCCACCGCGGGTGCCGCGCCCCGCCGCGGCGACATCCACGACCCCGCCACCGGGCAGGTCTCGGGCCAGGTCGACTTCGCCGAGATCACCGAGGTCGACCAGGCCGTCGCGGCCGCCGCCTCGGCCTTCGCCGATTGGCGCCAGGCCTCGGTGGCCAAGCGCACCCAGGTGCTCTTCCGCTTCCGCGAGCTGTTCAACGCCCGCAAGGACGAGCTGGCGTCGATCATCGTCTCCGAGCACGGCAAGGTGCACTCGGACGCGCTCGGCGAGCTGGCCCGCGGCCTGGAGGTCGTGGAGTACGCCTGCGGCATCCCGCAGCTCTCCAAGGGCGGCTTCACCGAGCAGGCCTCCACCGGCATCGACGTCTACTCGATCCGCCAGCCGCTCGGCCCGGTCGCCATCATCTCGCCGTTCAACTTCCCGGCCATGGTGCCGATGTGGTTCTTCCCGATCGCCATCGCGACCGGCAACAGCGTGGTGCTGAAGCCGTCGGAGAAGGACCCGTCCGCCGCGAACTTCCTCGCCGAGCTGTGGAAGGAGGCCGGCCTGCCGGACGGCGTGTTCAACGTCGTGCACGGTGACAAGGTCGCGGTCGACCGCCTCCTGGAGCACCCCGACATCAAGTCGGTCAGCTTCGTCGGCTCCACCCCGATCGCCCGCTACGTCTACGAGACCGGCACCCGCTACGGCAAGCGCGTCCAGGCGCTCGGCGGTGCCAAGAACCACATGCTGGTGCTGCCCGACGCGGACCTCGACCTCACCGCCGACGCCGCCATCAACGCCGGCTTCGGCGCGGCCGGCGAGCGCTGCATGGCGATCTCGGTCGTCGTCGCGGTGGACCCGGTCGGCGACGAGCTGGTCGAGAAGATCAAGTCCCGCATCGCCGGCCTGAAGGTCGGACCGGGCTGCAACGGCGACTCCGAGATGGGCCCGCTGGTCACCGGCCAGCACCGTGACAAGGTCACCTCGTACGTCGAGTCCGGCCTCGCCGACGGCGCCGAGCTGGCCGTGGACGGCCGCAAGCACCCGATCGCCGCCGAGGACGTCAACGGCGCCCCGACCGCGGACGGCTTCTGGCTCGGCCCGACGCTGTTCGACCGCGTGAAGCCCGGCATGTCCGTGTACAGCGACGAGATCTTCGGTCCCGTCCTCTCGGTGGTCCGCGTCGACTCGTACGAGGAGGGCCTGGAGCTCATCAACTCCAACCCGTACGGCAACGGCACGGCGATCTTCACCAACGACGGCGGCGCCGCGCGGCGCTTCCAGAACGAGGTGGAGGTCGGCATGGTCGGCATCAACGTGCCGATCCCCGTCCCGGTCGCCTACTACTCCTTCGGTGGCTGGAAGGCCTCGCTCTTCGGCGACGCCCACGCGTACGGCCCGGACGGCGTCCAGTTCTTCACCCGCGGCAAGGTCGTCACCCAGCGCTGGCTCGACCCGTCGCACGGCGGCATCAACCTCGGCTTCCCGACCAACAGCTGATCCCGCTCCACCCGCACACCCGGCCGGGCCCCCCCCCCCCGGGCCGGCCGGGGCGGGTGGCTCCACCCCCCCGATGGGGGAGTGGGTAAAGGTGGGGCGCGCCGGGGGCCCCGCCCCCCCGCGCGGGTGTTGTGTGCGCCGGCACGGGGGCGGGGGTGGGGGGGGGGGTGCCCCCCGACCGCTACCGGCT
>NZ_JBHWBW010000644.1:0-425 GCF_042735675.1 Kitasatospora sp. NPDC059571 | reverse complement strand
ACCCCCTCTCCCCCCCCCCCCCCCACCGCGGCCCGCCCCCACCCCCGCGGGCCCGCCCGGGTCGTTTGCATCCACCCCGCATTCGGCGTAGTGTTCACTGGTCGCTCGGCAGGGAGCACCGGACACGCGTCTGCGCGGACGGTCCCGGAGCGGCCAATCCCTTGAAACACCACTTCCCGGTTCTGCGGCTGGGTCGCGCTTTGTCGCGTCCCTGTGCGAATTCGGTGTGCGCGTTTATATGGATTGCGGCCGGATTCGCCTTTCGGGGCGGGGATCGGCTAAGGTTTGAAACGTCGGAAGGGGCCGCGAGGCGCCGGAGGACAAAGTTTCGAAAGCAAGTCGGGAAAGAGCACGAGCTCGGATCTGATAAGCTGGAGACACGAAAGAGCGAAACGCCCGGAGGGTCCGCTGGAAGGCGGTCCGAA
>NZ_JBHWBW010000643.1:0-3689 GCF_042735675.1 Kitasatospora sp. NPDC059571 | reverse complement strand
TCCTTCGTCGTTCCGGGGGCCGGCGGGTGCGGTGGGCGCACGCCAAGGCCTGGGCCGCCACCACGGACGGCGCCTCCGCCGCTCCCGCCGCGGCCGACGACACCCTCGTCGGCAGCTGGCTGACCGCGAACACGGTCGTCCGCGCCGACGGGGCCGGCGTGCGCGCCTACGCCCTCGCCGACGGCAAGCCGGCCTGGTCGGTCAGCGCCCCCGCTCCCGGCGCGGTGCCCTGCGGCCTCTCGCCGACCGTGGGCAGCACCGGCCTCGGCGGCGTGCTCTTCCGCACCGGCGCCGACGCCAAGAGCCCCTGCACCCTGCTCGCCGCCGTCGACACCGCCACCGGCAAGGCCGCCTGGACGAAGACCCTCTCCGACACCAAGGACGCGTACGCCGCGCACGTCTCCGTGGTCGGCGACAAGGTGATCGCGGTCGGCGACGACAAGGTCTCCGCCTGGGCCGCGGCCGACGGCAAGGACCTCTGGCAGTACGGCGGGCCCGGCAAGTTCTGCAGCCTCTCCGGCGGTGCGAGCGGCGCCACGGTCCTGCTGCACAGCAACTGCGCCGACTCCGCCCCGGCCGACCAGGCGGTCGCGCTCAACGCCGCGGACGGCAAGCTCAAGTGGTGGCGCGGGCTGAACAACCAGCCGAAGACCGTGACCGTGCTGTCCGCCGAACCCGCCGTGGTCGCCACCACCGGGGCGCAGGCCGCAGACGACCGGATCTTCGCCTGGGGCGCCAACGGCGACCCGGCCGCCGAGATCCCGGTGGCCGGCCCCGCCGGACGCCTGGACACCGGCCGCGGCACCTTCGACCCCGCGCCGACCGTCTACTTCCACGACCACACCATGGTCACCACGCTCGGTCCGCCGGAGGGCGGCATGTCGACCGCGGTCACCGCGTACGACCTGACCACCGGCAAGCCGCAGTGGACGACCGCGATCGCCGAGAAGCGCAAGGCCCGCGCGGTCGGGCTGGAGGCCGAGACCGGTCTGCTGCTCGCGGTGGACGAGCGCCTCGACCAGCCGGCCCACATCAGCCGCTTCGCGCTGGCGGGCGGCCAGGAGACCCAGGGCGGCGCGTTCCCGACGGGCACCGGCTCGCTGCTCTCCACCGGCCGGGTGCTGAGCGGGGCCAAGGTGGTCGTGCTGCCCGAGCACGCGGCCAACTTCGGCAGCGTCACCGCCTTCCAGGCCAAGGGCTGACGCCCGACGGGCCGGTCCGACCACGGCGCGGGCCGGCCCGTCCCCCGATCGGGCCGGCCCGCGGGCCTGTGCAGCGCGTTACGCAGTGGCCGGCAGCCACGGCGCGAGATCGGCGAGGTCGCCGTCCCGCAGCCCGAGCGCGGCCATCAGCGTCGCCTCCGGTGTCGGCTCGAACGGCTGCCGGAGCAACCGCATCCCGGCCTGCTCCGGTGTCCGGTCGGCCTTGCGCTGGTTGTCCTCGGAGCAGGCGGCCACGGTGTTGAGCCAGCTGTCCGCACCGCCGCGAGAGCGGGGCACCAGGTGGTCGACGGTGCTCGCCCGGCGGCCGCAGTAGGCGCACAGGTGCTGGTCGCGGATGAGCACACCGCGCCGCGACCACGGGGCGCGTTGTCGGAACGGCACCCGGACATAGCGATTGAGTCTGATCACCCGGGGCACCGGGACGGCCACGCCGGTACCGCGCACCATGCGCAGCGGATGGGCGTGCTCCACGACCGCCTTGTCCTGGAGGACGAGTACCACGGCGCGCTTCAGCGACACCGTCGTCAGCGGCTCGTAGCTCGCATTGAGCACCAGCGTGTTGCGCATTGTTCCGGCCACCTCCCTGCACGGCCGCGCCTGCCGGCACGACCGAACCCGTCACTGCCGCCGCACGGCGGTGGATCCACTCTGAACGCCGACGGCCCCGGCAACAACGGAATTTCCGATCGCACGGACCCGGGCGCGCGCCGCCGCTCGGCGGACCGTACGGAAACCCCCTGGCGCCGAGCGCGTACTCTCTAGAACGCTGGAGTCGTCCAGGCGCGCGGCCCACCGCAGGGCCGCGGCAGACGCCGGACGCGATCGAAGGAGAAGCGTGACCGTGACGGACATCGTCGACGAGCTGCGGTGGCGTGGGCTGATCGCCCTGTCCACCGACGAGGACGCACTGCGCAAGGCGTTCGCGGACGGCCCGGTCACCTTCTATTGCGGCTTCGACCCGACGGCGCCCAGCCTCCACCTCGGCAACCTGGTGCAGATCCTCACCATGCGCCGGATCCAGCAGGCGGGGAACCTGCCGCTCGGCCTGGTCGGCGGCGCCACCGGCCTGATCGGCGACCCCAAGCCGACCGCCGAGCGCGTCCTCAACGACCCCGAGACGGTCGCCGGCTGGGTGGACCGCCTGCGTGGCCAGATCTCGCGCTTCCTCGACTTCGAGGGCGAGTACGCCGCCCGCATGGTCAACAACCTGGACTGGACGTCCGGCATGTCGGCGATCAGCCTGCTGCGCGACGTCGGCAAGTACTTCCGGGTCAACAACATGATCGCCAAGGAGGCGGTCGCCCGGCGGCTGAACTCCGACGCCGGCATCAGCTACACCGAGTTCAGCTACCAGATCCTCCAGGGCATGGACTTCCTGGAGCTGAACCGCCGCTACGGCTGCACCCTGCAGACCGGCGGCAGCGACCAGTGGGGCAACCTCACCGCCGGCACCGACCTGATCCGCAAGGCCGAGGGCGGGTCCGTGCACGCCCTGGCCACCCCGCTGATCGTGAAGGCGGACGGCACCAAGTTCGGCAAGACCGAGTCCGGGACCGTCTGGCTCGACCCGGAGCTCACCACGCCGTACGCCTTCTACCAGTTCTGGCTGAACGCGGACGACCGGGACGTCTCGAACTTCCTGCGCATCTTCTCCTTCCGCTCGCGGGAGGAGATCGAGGAGCTGGAGCGCGAGACCGCCGAGCGTCCGGCCGCCCGGCTCGCCCAGCGGGCGCTGGCGGAGGAGCTCACCACGCTGGTCCATGGTGCCGAGCAGTACGAGCGCGCGGTCGCCGCGTCGAAGGCGCTTTTCGGCCAGGGCGACCTCGCCGACCTGGAGCCGGCCACCCTCGCGGCGGCCCTCGCCGAGGTCCCGAAGGCGACGGTCGCCGAACTCCGGCCGGTGGTCGACCTGCTGGTCGAGGTCGGACTCGCACCGAGCCGCTCGGGCGCCCGCCGCACGATCAAGGAGGGCGGCGCGTACCTCAACAACGCGAAGGTGGCGGACGAGGAGGCCGTGCCGGCCGAGTCGGACCTGCTGCACGGCCGCTGGCTCGTCCTGCGGCGCGGCAAGCGCAACATCGCGGCCGTCGAGGTCGTGTCGAAATAACGCCACGCGGCTGAAACCACACCGTGGTTGACCAGCGGAGACGCACATCAGGGGCCGGATCCAGCCAGATCCGGCCCCGCTGTGTTTGACGCTCGCGGACCGGTGCCCTAACGTTGGACGAGTCGCCGAAACCGGGAGCACCCGGGTGGCGGCCCCCCAAACCTCTGACTGAGCGACTCGTCGCGCACCTTTTCGAGAAATCGATCGGGAAATGCGGACCGAATAACTCTGCTAGAGTTCGGGAGCGCCGAAAGGCCCCGGCTGATCCGATGAAAGAAACTCCGGAAAACGGAGCGGAAAACATCTGATAAGCTGGAAACACGAAAGAGCGAAACGCCCGGAGGGTCCGCTGGAAGGCG
>NZ_JBHWBW010000642.1:0-3697 GCF_042735675.1 Kitasatospora sp. NPDC059571 | reverse complement strand
CCGCCGTGTCCGCCCCCGGCTGCGCTCCCGGCACCTCCGCCGGCGGAGCAGCCCGCTCGGGTGGGACGGGGCTCCGTCGTTTGCCGGGGCCGCTCAGCCGGCGTCGGCGGTCTTCTGACCGCGCCGGTTCAGCTGCGCCAGGTAGGCGTTGTACGCGGCGAGCTCGGCGTCGCCGTCCCGGTCCGCGGCGCGGTCGCGGCGGCGGGCCTGCCGCTCCTCCGAGCGGGCCCACTGCAGGGTCAGCGCGATCAGCACGATCGCGGTCGGGATCTCGCCGAACGCCCAGGTGATGCCGCCCGCTATCCGCTGGTCGTCCAGCAGGTGCGTCCCGGGCGGCGCCGCCACGCCGTTGAACGTCGTCACCAGCTCGCTGGTCGCCATCATCACGGCCACGCCGAAGAACGCGTGGAACGGCATCCCCATGAACAGCTCGATGATCCGCATCACGTAGCCCGGGCGGTTCGGACCCGGGTCCACGCCCATGATCGGCCAGAAGAACAGCATGCCGACCGCCAGGAAGTGCACCATCATCGCGATGTGCCCGATCCGGTACTGCATCAGGAAGTCGAACAGCGGGGTGAAGTACAGCACGTACAGGCTGGCGACGAACAGCGGGATGGTCGCCGCCGGGTGCGAGACGATCCGCACGTACCGGCTGTGCAGCAGCGCCACCAGCAGCTCGCGCGGCCCGCGGCCGTTGCCCCGACCGGCCGGGCGCAGTGCCCGCAGCGCCAGCGTGATCGGCGCGCCGAGCAGCAGCAGGATCGGCGACAGCATGGACAGCACCATGTGCTGCATCATGTGTGCGCTGAACAGCACCATGCCGTAGTCGTTCAGCCCGGTGTTGGTCACCAGCAGCACCGTCGCCATGCCCGCCGTCCAGGCGATCAGCCGGCCGACCGGCCACTTGTCGCCGCGGCGCCACAGCCGCACCGCGCCCGCCGTGTACAGGCCGAAGGCCAGCAGGACGCCGACCAGGAACGGCCAGTCCGGCGACCAGTGCAGCGCGGCGGAGGGGGTGAACGGGCCGAGCGTCCCCCCGCCGTGGTGGTGCATCCCTGTCATGCCGTCGCCCATCGGCGCGTCCCGCTTTCCCTGGCACCGGCCCGCCCACCCCGCGGGCCGGTCCGGTTCGTCCGTTTTGCTTCGCCCAGCCTAGGCGGCGCTTATCCCGCGCCCGCACGCGCCCCCGCCCCGTGCCCCCGCCCCGTGCCCCCCGTCCCGGCCCGTCCCGTGCCCGCGCCGGACCGCGGATCACCCGCACGCCCCGCGCCACGCCGTCCGGCGCGGCGCCGCGCGCCCGCACCCGCGAGGCTGGGTCCCGGGTGTCGCCCACCGACCGGGGGCGCAGAGCAAGGAGGCGGTGCACATGGCCGACCCGCGGCGCCGACCGCGGCCCGGCCCGCGGTCCGCGCCCGTGCGCCGGCCCGGCCCGCCGCGTCCCGCCGACCGCCCCGTCCACCCGGTGCTGCGCACCGCCGCCGACCACGCCTGGCGGCTGCTGGTGCTCGGCCTCGCCGGGTACGCGGTCTTCACCGTGCTCCAGCGGTTCCAGCTGGTCGCCGTCGCGGTCTTCCTCGGCCTGGTGATCACCTCGGTGCTGCGCCCGGTGATCGACCGGCTGGCCCGGCGGATGCCCCGCTGGCTCGCGGTGCTGATCGGCATGCTCGGCACGGTGCTGCTGCTGGCCGGGCTGCTGTCGCTGGTGGGCACCCTGGTCGCGGACGAGGCCGGCCGGCTGGGCCGGGAGTTCGGCGGCGGGCTGGACCGGATCGAACGCTGGCTGCAGGGGCCGCCCTTCCGCCTCCACGGGACGAGCATCAGGGATCTGCGCAGCAAGCTCACCTCCTATCTGAGCGCGCACCGCTCCACGCTGATCAGTACGGCCGTCAGCGGCGCCGGCCGGATCGTCGAGTTCGCGGGCGGCGCGGCCCTCGCCGTCTTCTGCTCGGTCTTCTTCCTGAACTCCGGCGACCGGATGTGGCGGTGGTTCGAGGACCAGCTGCCGTTCGGCAGCCGGCAGGTCTGGCACAGCGCCGGGCGGGCCGCCTGGCGCACCTTCGCCGGCTACACCCGCGGGGTGGTGATCGTGGCGGCGAGCAACGCCGTCCTGGTCGGCATCGCGCTGTTCCTGCTCCGGGTGCCGCTGGCGCTGCCGCTGGTGCTGCTGGAGTTCCTGGCCTCGTTCGTGCCGCTGATCGGCTCACCGGTGGCCCTGGCGGTGGCCGCCGTGGTGGCGCTCGCCTCGCGCGGTCCGGTGGTCGCGATCGTGCTGATCGCGCTGATCGTGGTGATCGGCCAGATCGAGGGCCACCTGCTGCATCCGCTGGTGATGAGCTGGGCGGTGCAGCTCCACCCGGTGGTGGTGGCGATCGCGGTGCTCTGCGGCAGCATCGCCGCCGGGGTGATCGGCGCGGTGGTGGCCGTGCCGCTGGTCGCGGTGGTCTGGGCGGTGATCGGCGCGGTCCGCCGGCTCGACCGGCCCGGACCGGGCCCGCCCTAGCACGGGCCGCCCGGCCCCGGACGGTCTCAACGGGTGCGGCGCCGCCCGCCCGGGCACCCATCGCCGCGCTCGGCCGTTTGTCGGACAGGGAGTCCATCCGTTCGGTCGACCCGGCCGTCCGTGGCGGGCCCGGTGCCCCGGGGCGGCCGGGCGCGGCGCGCGGCCGGTCCGGTGTCGCCGCCCGCCCGCGGCGGCGGTAGGAACGGACGGGCGGACGCACGGGCGCCGCAGCCTCCCGCAGAACGACCCGCCCGGACGGGCGGGGGGAACGGAACGACCATGGACACCGACCAGCGGTGGGTACTGACCTACCCGGGTGCACCGGGCGCGCACTGCCGGCAGCAGACGGCCGTCGTCGAGCACCGCGGCGGGCACGGCCCGCGCGGGCACGCCCTCTTCACCGACGAGAGCGGGCAGATCCGGGTGGAGATCACCGAGGACGGACTCGCCTACCTGATCGCCTGGGCGGACCTACCCGACCCGCAGACCCCGATCCACGCCGAGCCGCTGCCATGACCGGCGCGGGCGCGCGCCCCGGCGGCGCGGCCGAGGCAGGTCGGCGCCGCGCCCGCCACCCGGTGTACCCCGGACGGACGCGCCCGGCTGGCTGACACGACACTCGCTGCGGATTCTGACAGAGCGTGGTCAAGCAACCGCTTCCCGTCACGCACCGTCAATCGAGGAGTCTCCGTGGCACGCCCAGTTTCCGCCGGTCCGTCCGTCCCGACGGGCCTCCCGCCTGCGCTCCTGCCGGGCCCGGACGAAGGGGCGCCGGGCGGCCTGGCCGTCGTGGTGCTCGACGCCGCGGCCGGCCGGCGGCCCGCCGGGGAGGTGGCGGAGCTCCTCCGGCTGCTCGCCGGCCACACCTTCCCCGGGGCGGACGCCGCACTGCGGGGTGCGGCGGTCGGGCGGGCCGTCGCCGACGTGGCGGAGCTCGTCACCGCCCTGGGTGAGGACGACCCGGCGACCGTCGTCCTGCTCGGCGAGGCCGTGCTGCGCCGTCCGGTGGACGACGTCGCGGCGCTGGCCACCGCGCTGGGGGAGCGGGCCGCACCCGCGCTCGGCCGGGCGCTGGCCGAGGCCGCCTGGGCCAGGCCGGTCGGCGAGGTCGCCGAGATGGTCCGCTCGCTGCCCGTCTCCGGCCCGCGGCCGCTGCCCCGCCCCTCGACCGATCCCGCCGCGCGGCCCTCCCCC
>NZ_JBHWBW010000641.1:0-3713 GCF_042735675.1 Kitasatospora sp. NPDC059571 | reverse complement strand
GTGGTGATCAGCCCCGGTGGGGACTGCTCGACCGCCCGGGCCGGCGCCTGGCCGGGCCCGGCCCACCAGAGGGGGGAGAGGAGCACACCGCCGGCCGCCAGCGCCCGGGCCCGGCGCCGACCGGCCCGGACGGGGAGCCTGCCGGTCGCCGGCTCCGGAAGCGGCCGCGCCGCGTGAACAGCTCGCACGTGAGAGGAGAACGAGCGAGAGCCACTCCGGTCACGCCTGGCAGTGACGGAGTGTGATCATCCCTGGTCGATGCCGTGGTCCAGCCGGCCGGTGCGGATCGCCTCGGCGTACCAGCGGGCACTGGTCTTCGGGGTGCGCACCAGGGTGTCGTAGTCGACGTGCACCATGCCGAAGCGCTTCTCGTAGCCGTACGCCCACTCGAAGTTGTCCAGCAGCGACCAGCAGTAGTAGCCGCGCACGTCGGCGCCGCCGGCGATCGCGTCGGCGACCGCGCCCAGGTGGCCGCGGATGTAGGCGGCGCGCTCCGGGTCGTGGACGCTGCCGTCCTCGCCCACGGTGTCCTCGAAGGCGGCGCCGTTCTCGGTGACCAGCAGCGGCAGGCCGAACTCGCGGTGCAGCGCGAGCAGCGAGTCGGACAGCCCGGTCGGGTCGATCGGCCAGTTCATCGCGGTGACCTCGCCCGGGGCGAGGTGGAAGGCGACGTCGTCGGCGCCCGGCCACGGCGAGAACGTGCTGTCGCCGTGCCCGTCGTGGCGGGGCAGGTGCTCGGCGTTCGCCACGGAGGAGACCAGGGTCGGGTTGTAGTAGTTGAGGCCGAGCAGGTCGATCGGACGGGAGATCTCGGCCAGGTCGCCGGGCTGCACCAGGGTGTCCCAGTCGACCAGGTGGGCGGTGTCCGCGATCAGGTCCTCGTCGTAGCGCCCCTTGAACATCGGGCCGGTCCAGATCCGGTTGCCGACCGCCTCGATCCGGCGGGCCGCCTCCAGGTCGCCCGGGTGCGAGCTGTACGGCCGCACCGCGTGCAGGTTGAGCGAGACGGCGATCTGGGCGGAGGAGGGGAGGGCGGCGCGCAGGGCGCCGACGGCCAGGCCGTGGCCGAGGTTGAGGTGGTGCGCGGCGCGCAGCGAGTCGCCGGGGTCGGTGCGGCCGGGGGCGTGGACGCCGGAGGCGTAGCCGAGGAAGGCGCTGCACCAGGGCTCGTTGAGGGTGGTCCAGATGCCGATGCGGTCGCCGAGCGCCTCGGCGGCGAGGTGGGCGTACTCGGCGAAGCGGTGGGCGGTGTCGCGCTGCGGCCAGCCGCCGGCGTCCTCGAGGTGCTGGGGGAGGTCCCAGTGGTAGAGCGTGGCGACGGGGGTGATGTCGTGGGCGAGGAGTTCGTCGGCGAGGGCGCGGTAGAAGTCCAGGCCGCGCTCGACGGCGGGGCCGCGGCCGGTGGGCTGGATGCGCGGCCAGGAGAGCGAGAAGCGGTACGAGGTGAGGCCGAGCTCGGCCATCAGCCGGACGTCCTCGCGGAAGCGGTGGTAGTGGTCGACCGCGGTGTCGCCGGTGTCGCCGTTGGCGACCTTGCCGGGGGTGTGGCTGAAGGTGTCCCAGATGGAGGGCGTGCGGCCGTCCTCGGCGGCGGCGCCCTCGATCTGGTACGCGGCGGTGGCCGCACCCCAGGCGAATCCCGGCGGGAAGGGGCCGGACCGGGATCGGGCAGCGAGGTCCGCCGGAGTGTGCGGATCGGTGACGGTCATAACGGGAGCGCTCCCATGAGTGGGTGTGGGACGGATGGTCGACGGTCAGCTCTTGACTGCGCCGGCCGTGATGCCGCCGACGATGTGCTTGCCCAGGACGGCGAAGATCAGCAACAGCGGAAGGGTGCCCACCAGGGCGCCGGTCATGATCACCGCCTGGTTGATGTCGTGGCCCGCGCCGCCGCCCAGCGCCGAGAGCGCCACCTGGACGGTCGGGTTCTGCTGGGTGAGGACGACGAAGGGCCAGAAGAAGTCGTTCCATGACTGCACGAACACCAGCATGCCCAGGACAGCCATCGCGGGGCGCGCGATCGGCAGCACGACATGCCAGATGATCCGGAGGCTGTGCGCGCCGTCCACCCGCGCCGCCTCGATCAGCTCCAGCGGCAGCGCCTCGGAGAGGAACTGCCGCATGAAGAACACGCCGAACGCCGCGACCAGCGAGGGCAGGATCACCGACTGGATCTGGTTGCCCCAGCCGAGGTCGGTGATGATCCGGTAGAGCGGGATCACGCTGAGCTGCGGCGGGATGGTCATGGTCGCCACCACCAGGGTGAGCAGCGCGTTCCGCCCGCGGAACCGCAGCTTGGCGAAGGCGAAGCCGGCCAGCGTGGAGAAGAGCACCGTGCTGAGCGAGACGCAGCCCGCCACCACGGTCGAGTTGAGCAGGGCCTTGCCCATGTCCGCCTGCTCCCAGGCGGTGCTGATGTTGGTCCACAGCTCACCGCTCGGCAGCAGCGGCGGCGGCGACTGGGCCACCCGGTCGCCGGTGTTGCTGGCCGCGACGAACGTCCAGTACAGCGGGAAGAGCGAGAGCACCGCGGCGATGCCGAGCACGACGTACGTGACCGGGCCGGCCTTGTCCTGGTCGCCGGCGCCCGGGCGGAGCCGCCGGCGCAGGGGTGCGGTGGAGATGACGGCCATGGTTCAGCCTCCCAGCTTGGTGCGGTTGCGGCGGGCGACCAGCCACTGGACGGCGCCGATCAGCAGCAGGATCAGCAGCATCGTCCAGGCCACCGCCGAGGCGCGGCCCAGCTGGCGGCTGGGCCAGCCCAGCTCGTACATGTAGAGGCTGAGCGTCTGGAACTGGTGCGCCGAGCCGCCGCTGACGCCGACGCCGCCGCCGAACAGCATCGGCTCACCGAACAGCTGGGTGGCGCCGATGGTCGACACGATGATGGTGAAGAGGATGGTGGGGCGGATCGACGGGACGGTGATCCGGGTGAACTGCTGCCAGCGCGAGGCGCCGTCCAGGCTCGCCGCCTCGTAGAGGTCCTTCGGGACGGCCTGCATCGCGGCCAGGTAGATCAGCGCGTTGTAGCCCGTCCACCGCCAGGTCACGATGGTGGAGACCGCGATCTGCGACGGCCAGGTGTCCGAGTACCAGTTGGTGCCGTCGAGGCCGACCGCGCTCAGCACCCAGTTGATCAGGCCGTAGTCCGGGTTGAACAGCTGGACGAAGACCAGCGTGGCGGCCGCGATCGAGGTCGCGTACGGAGCCAGGATCGCCACCCGGAGAAAGCCGCGCCCGCGCATCCGGTAGTTGAGCAGGTGGGCCAGGCCCAGGGCCATCAGCAGCTGCGGGACGGTCGAGATGACACCGATGGTGAAGGTGTTTTGCAGCGCGGTCCAGAACTGGTCGGTGTCCCACAGGCGGGTGTAGTTGTCGAAGCCCCGCCAGTCCATGACGTCCTGGTTGAGCAGGTCGACCCGGTGCAGGGAGAGCCAGCCGGTCCAGATCAGCGGGAACAGTCCGAACGCGGCGAAGCACACGAAGAACGGCGCGATGTACGCGTACGGCGAGGCCTTCAGGTCGATGCGGTAGAGCCGAGAGCGCCAGGCCGAACGCTGCTTCGGTGCGGAGGGCGACGGGGAGCCCGGCGCGCTGGTCGGCGCCGAGCCGTCCTCGGCCGCGGCTCGGATGGAGGTGGCCACTGGGTTGTCCTTCCCGGGAGTGGCTGTCGGCTGCGGTGCATGGCCGCCCGGCCGGGCGCAGGGCTCGGC
>NZ_JBHWBW010000640.1:0-3734 GCF_042735675.1 Kitasatospora sp. NPDC059571 | reverse complement strand
CCCCGGACCCCCCTGGTCCGGGGCCGTCGGCCTTGCGTCATGCCGTCGGGCCGTCATGCCGCCGGGCCGTCGGGGTGCCGGCCGGCGCCGAAATCCGGCGGCGGCCCGCCGCCGACGCCGGGCATACTGCGGCGATGCGCGCCGACGCCCACCGCACGCCCCAGCAGCAGGCCCTGCACCACGTCGCGGCCCGCTCCACGGGCCGCCCGCTCGACCCCGGCCTGCGCGTCACGCTCAACTTCCACCCCGACCGGCTCGCCGGCGGCCGCCCGATCCTGGAGCGCCTCGCCGAGGACGGTGTGTACCGCTCGCAGTTCGTCACCGGCACCAGCAACGGCGGTCTCACCGCCCACCCGGGCGGCGACCGGTGGCGCTGGGAGAGCCGGATCTTCGGCGGGGCGTACGACGACGCGCCGGCCACCGAACGCCCCGTCTACGGCGGCCTCGACTTCCGCCGCTCCCCCTACGGGGCGGCGCCCCGGTTCGGCTCCGCACACCTGCGGCTGGGGCCCGACGTCCTGGCCAGGAGCACCTTCTGCTACCCCGACAGTGCCGCGGAGCCCACCGACTTCGGTGTGGCGGACCGCTGTTCGCTGGTCGAGCTGGCCATCGCGGACGACCAGGACGCCCTCAACGACTACATCGAGGCCCAGGTGCACGGCCCGGTGCTGCTCGACCGGCACGTCGAGGCGCTCGTCCTCGACCCGGCCCACCGCGGCACGGCCGTCGAGGCGGCCGCCGACAAGCTGCCGTTCCCGGTCGAGTGGCACCCCGGCCTCAGCCTCACCGTCGACCACCTGCGCCGCCACCCCGACTACCGCGGCCCGGAGTTCGTCCGCCTCGGCGCCTCGATCGCCGAGGACGGGCGGCTCGACCCGCGGATCGTCGGCGACGCCGCCCGCAGCGGCCGGTACGACCTGCAGGACCTCAAGATGGTCTGGCACTGCCTCGCCCGCTTCGGCCGCCCGCAGCCGCCGGCCCCCGCCTGCTGCCCCCCGCCCGGGGACGGCTGAGCCGCCGGCCATCGGGGATGTCCGATCGGCCCCCGCAGCCGGGAGCCCGGGCATCCCTTCCTCTCCATGCCTGCGCTGCACGGGTCTTGACGGACGCCAGGGCCCGGCACTAGAACTGCCTGCGCGGGTGGGAGCGCTCCCACTCTCCGTACGAGGACCCTCTGCACCCGCCCGTACCGTTCCGGCGCCACCCCCCACCCCGAGGAGCCGCACGTGTCCCGCCCCCGCCGTAGCATCGCGGCCGTGAGCGCCGTGGTCGCCACCGCCGCCCTCTGCTGCCTCCCCGCCACCGCATCCGCCGCGGACTCCGGCCGCGCGGCCCGCACCCCCGCGCCCGGCACCGGCTTCTACGTCGACCTCGACAGCAAGGCGGTGCACCAGGCCGCCGCCGACCTCAGGGCCGGCGACCTCGCCGACGCCCTGGCGATGGCGAAGACCGCCTCGTACCCGGTCGCCCAGTGGTTCACCGGCAGCACCACGACGGAGGCCACCACGGCCGCCATGACAACGCTGCAGGACCGGGCGGCGCGCCAGCACCAGGTTCCCGTCGCGGTCGCCTACAACGTGCCCGGCCGCGACTGCTCGCAGTACTCCGCCGGCGGCGCCTCGAACTCGGCCGACTACTCGGCCTGGGTGGACGCGTTCGCCAAGGGCATCGGCGACCACCGCACGGTGGTCGTGCTGGAGCCGGACGGCCTCGCGCTGAGCCCGGCGTTCTGCGGCGGTACGGCCCAGCAGCAGGCCGACCGGCTCGCCGAGGTGAACGCCGCGGTCGACCGCCTCGAACGCCAGCCCCGCGCCGCCGTCTACCTCGACGCCGGCCACAGCGCGTGGCAGAACACCGGCACCATGGCCCGGCTGCTGGTCGACGGCGGGGTGAACCGGGCCCAGGGCTTCTTCCTCAACGTGTCCAACTACCAGAAGGACGCCGACCTGGTGCGCTACGGCACCCAGGTCGCCAAGTGCACCTGGTACCTGAGCCACACCGCGGGCGCCTCGGCCGACGACTGCGCCAACCAGTACTGGCCGCAGGCGGATGCGGACGCCTGGTACGCCGCGCACGTCCCGGCCGATGCCGAGCTGCCGCACTTCGTGATCGACAGCAGCCGCAACGGGCAGGGCCCGTGGACCCCGACCGCCTCGTACCCCGACCCGCAGACCTGGTGCAACCCGCCCGGCCGCGGCCTCGGCACCCGCCCCACCGCCGACACCCGGACCCCGCTGCTGGACGCCTTCCTGTGGGTGAAGGTGCCCGGTGAGTCCGACGGCGGCTGCACCCGCGGCACCACCGGCGGGACCGACCCCGAGTACGGCGCCGCCGACCCGGCCGCCGGCGTCTGGTGGCCCGACCAGGCACACGCGCTGGCCGCCCACGCGTCGCCCGCGCTCACCTTCAACACCGGCCTCCTCGGCGGGCACTGAGCCACCTCCCCCGGCCGGCCCCTCCCCCACCCGGCGGGCCGGCCCCGGGCGCCGCACTCGCTGGACCGGTGCGGCGCCCGGCATCCCGCCGCGCGAGCGCGGCAGCCGGGGCGCGGGTCCTGCCGCCCGCGGTGGTCCGGCAGCGGGCGGTGCGGGGCCGGCTCGGGTGCCGCTCGGGGCCTGCTCGGGTGCGGCGCAGGTCGGCCGTGGTGCGCCGACTACCCTGGCCGCATGACGATAGAGCGGACCGCCCGGGTGAGTGTCGATGCGATGATCGAGGACCTCAGGACCCTCGTCGAGATCGAATCCCCGTCGCGGGACCTCGACGCGCTGGCGTTGTCGGCCAAGACCGTCGCCGCGTTCCTCGAGAGCCGCCTGGGCGGGCGGGCCGAGCTGGTGGAGACGGAGGCGGGGCCGCACGTCCACTGGTCGGGCGGCGGTGAGCCCGCGGTGCTGATCCTCGGCCACCACGACACGGTGTTCCCGCTCGGCACGCTGGCCCGCCGGCCCTTCGCGGTCACGGACGGGCACGCGACCGGCCCCGGGGTCTTCGACATGCTGGGCGGCCTGGTGCAGGCGGTGCACGGCGTCGCGAGCCTCGCCGACCGCTCCGGCGTGGAGATCCTGGTGACCGCCGACGAGGAGGTCGGCTCGCACTCCTCCCGGGCACTGATCGAGGAGCGGGCCCTCGCCTGCGGCGCCGTGCTCGTGGTCGAGGGGGCCGCCGACGGCGGAGCGCTGAAGACCGGCCGCAAGGGCTGCGGCACCTTCCAGGTCTCCGTCGCGGGCCGGGCCTCGCACGCGGGCCTCGAACCCGAGGCCGGGATCAACGCGCTGATCGAGGCGGCCCACCAGGTCCTGGAGATCGCGGCGCTCGGCCGGCCCGAGCTCGGCACCACGGTGACCCCGACCGTCGCCTCCGCCGGGACCCTGGACAACGTCGTGCCCGCGGAGGCGACCGTGGTCGTCGACGTCCGGGTCGCGTCGGGCGACGAGAAGGAGCGGATCGAGGCCGCGTTCGCGGCCTTGGCCCCGCACCTCGACGGGGCGGCGATCACGGTGCACGGCGAGATCGGCCGCCCGCCGATGCCCGAGTCGGCGTCGGCCGGACTCTTCGCGGTGGCGCAGCGGCTGCTCCCCGGCCTCGAGGGCAGGACCGTCGGCGGCGGCAGCGACGGCAACTTCACGGCCGCACTGGGCGTTCCGACCCTCGACGGCCTCGGCGCCGTCGGGGGCGGCGCGCACGCCGACCACGAGTACCTGGTGGTCGGCGCCATGGCCGAGCGGGCCCACCTGATC
>NZ_JBHWBW010000639.1:0-3749 GCF_042735675.1 Kitasatospora sp. NPDC059571 | reverse complement strand
CGACATCGGGCAGAAGCGGGCGCTCACCGACAACGACGTGATCGCGCTGCGCCGCCTCGCCGGCCTGATCGAGTCCGGGCTGCTCAGCGAGTCGAGGGGGATACAGTGGGCCCCCGCCCCCCCCCCCACCACCCCACGCAGACACGCGAGACGTGAGAAGAGATCACACCATGGCGAACTTCACCGCCGCGGACGTCAAGAAGCTCCGTGAGCTCACCGGCGCCGGCATGATGGACTGCAAGAAGGCCCTGGACGAGGCCGAGGGTGACGTCCAGAAGGCCGTCGAGCTCCTCCGCATCAAGGGCCAGAAGGGCGTGGCCAAGCGCGAGGGCCGTGACGCCTCCAACGGCGCCGTCGCCTCGCTGATCGCCGAGGGCAACAAGGCCGGCGTCCTGGTCGAGCTGAACTGCGAGACCGACTTCGTCGCCAAGGGTGGCAAGTTCGTCGAGGTCGCCAACGCGATCGCCGCGCACGTCGCCGCCACCTCCCCGGCCGACCTCGAGGCCGCCCTGGCCTCCGAGATCGCCGCCGGCCAGACCGTCCAGCAGTTCGTGGACGAGGCCAACGCCACCCTCGGCGAGAAGATCGTCTTCCGCCGCTTCGCGCAGTTCGACGGCGACGGCTACGTCGGCGTCTACATGCACAAGTCGGACCCGGACCTCCCGCCGACCATCGGTGTCCTCGTCGAGCTCGACAAGGAGAACGCCGAGGTCGCCAAGGACGTCGCGCAGCACATCGCCGCCTTCGCGCCGAAGTACCTCTCCCGCGAGGAGATCCCGGCCGAGGACCTCGAGAACGAGCGCCGCGTCGCCGAGGCCACCGCTCGCGAGGAGGGCAAGCCCGAGGCCGCCCTGCCGAAGATCGTCGAGGGTCGCGTGACCGGCTTCGTCAAGGAGAACGCCGTCCTGGAGCAGGCGTTCGCCAAGGACAACAAGAAGACCGTTGCCAAGGTCCTCGACGAGAACGGCGTCGCCCTCAAGCGCTTCGTCCGCTTCCGCGTCGGCGCCTGAGAATCCGTTCCGTAGCGCTTCCGGCCTAAGGTAGGAAGCGCCCCGACCGCCCGCCCAGGGCGGCCAGGAACGCGCCGATCGGCTCTCCAGCACCCCACGGGGGGCGCGTCGGCACCATGAACGACGAGGAGGCCATTGCCGTGCAGGACACCGTACCGGTTCCCGCGGCAGTGGCCTCCTCGCGTGTACGCGCCGCGTGTGCACGCGCCCAGCACGACCGCACAGCGCCGGTCACCGCACACCCGGTGTTCTGAGCAGCACAGGCAGCCCTGCGAGCCCGCAGGTGGAGAAGGAGAAGGCCATGCAGGAGACGCAGGAGACCCGTCCGGAGACGCAGGACACCTCTCGCCGCCGGGTGCTGCTCAAGCTGTCGGGTGAGGCGTTCGCCGGCGGCGGTGGCCTCGGCGTGGACCCGGACGTGGTGCACGCGATCGCCCGCGAGATCGCCACCGTCGTCCGCGCCGGCACCGAGGTCGCCGTGGTGATCGGCGGCGGCAACTTCTTCCGCGGCGCCGAACTGCAGGTCCGCGGCATGGACCGGGCCCGCTCCGACTACATGGGCATGCTCGGCACCGTGATGAACTGCCTGGCGCTCCAGGACTTCCTGATCAAGGAAGGCATCGAGACCCGCGTCCAGACCGCCATCACCATGGGCCAGGTCGCCGAGCCGTACCTCCCGCTGCGCGCCGTGCGCCACCTGGAGAAGGGCCGTGTGGTGATCTTCGGAGCCGGTATGGGCATGCCCTACTTCTCCACCGACACCACGGCCGTGCAGCGCGCGCTGGAGATCCACGCCGAGGTGCTGCTGATGGGCAAGAACGGCGTCGACGGCGTCTACGACGCCGACCCGCGGACCAACCACGCGGCCGTCAAGTTCGACGCGCTGGACTACTCCGAGGTGATCTCCCGGGACCTGAAGGTGGCGGACCTGACGGCGATCACCCTGTGCAAGGACAACGACCTGCCGATCCTGGTCTTCGAGCTCCTCGCCGAGGGCAATATCGCCAGGGCGGTCAAGGGTGAGAAGATCGGCACACTCATCAGCCAGGACTCCGCCCGGCCCTGAGCAGCAATCAGCCGTCCGGGGCACCGGTACGGGACTACAGCAGATGAACCGGACAGGGAGCAGACAGTGATCGAAGAGACCCTCCTCGAGGCCGAGGAGAAGATGGAGAAGGCCGTCGCCGTCGCCAAGGACGACTTCGCCGCCATCCGCACCGGCCGTGCGCACCCGGCCATGTTCAACAAGATCGTCGCCGACTACTACGGTGCGCTGACCCCGATCAACCAGCTCGCCTCCTTCTCCGTGCCGGAGCCCCGGATGGCGGTCATCACGCCGTTCGACAAGAGCGCGCTGCGCAACATCGAGACCGCGATCCGCGACTCCGACCTCGGTGTGAACCCCTCCAACGACGGCTCGATCATCCGCGTGGTCTTCCCGCAGCTGACCGAGGAGCGCCGCAAGGAGTACATCAAGGTCGCGCGCGGCAAGGGCGAGGACGCCAAGGTCTCGATCCGCTCCATCCGCCGCAAGGCCAAGGACGCCATCGACAAGTTCGTCAAGGACGGCGAGATCGGTGAGGACGAGGGCCGCCGCGCCGAGAAGGAGCTCGACGACACCACGGCCCGCTACGTGGCCCAGGTCGACGAGCTGCTCAAGCACAAGGAAGCCGAGCTTCTCGAAGTCTGACGGCGAACGCCCCCCGACGGCCGACGGCCGCGGGGGCGGAACCGAGACGCTCGCCGCCGAGTTTTCTCTGCTGCGGGTGACCCCCGCACCCGCCTCGCGCCGGTACCGAACGGGTCACTCGCAGCAGCCTGTGGTGTACCGAAGGCGCACTGCGGCACAGACTCAGACCATGCCCCCCGCGCAGGAGACACCCGTGGCCCAACCCGACCAGCAGCCCCGCAAGCAGCGCGGCGGCCGCAATCTTCCGGCCGCGATAGGCGTAGGGGTGGGCCTGGGCGCGGTGATCGTCGCCTCGCTCTTCGTGGTGAAGGCCCTCTTCCTGGTGGTCGTCATCGCGGCCGTCGCGGTCGGCGTCCAGGAGCTGAACAGCCGCCTCGCGGAGACCAAGGGCGTCCACGTCCCGCTGGTGCCGCTGGTGGCCGGCGCGGTCGCGATGCCGCTGCTCGGCTACCTGCTCGGCGGCCGCTGGTCGGGGGCGGCGCTCGCGCTGACCGGCCTGGCCGTCCTGGTCTGGCGGATGAGCCGGCCGCCGGAGAACTACGTCCGCGACATAACGGCGGGCGTGTTCACCGCCTTCTACGTCCCGTTCCTGGCGAGCTTCGTGGCGCTGATGCTGGCCGCGGACGACGGCGCCTGGCGGATCCTGCTCTTCCTGGTGGTCACCATCTGCAGTGACACCGGCGCGTACGCGGTTGGCTACAAGTTCGGGCGGACCAAGCTGGCGCCCACCATCAGCCCCGGCAAGACCCGGGAGGGCCTGGCCGGCGGCACCGGGCTGTCGATGCTCGCGGGCGCGCTGCTGATGCAGTACGTGATCGACGACGGCCGCTGGTGGCAGGGCCTCATCCTGGGCGGCTGCGCGGCGGTCACCGCCACGCTGGGCGACCTCGCCGAGTCGATGATCAAGCGGGACATGGGGATCAAGGACATGGGCACGCTGCTGCCCGGCCACGGCGGGATCATGGACCGGCTGGACTCGCTGCTGCCGACCGAACCCACCCGTAGGGGGGTCCGGATCTCGGATGTTCCCACCGGAACTCCCGTCGCTC
>NZ_JBHWBW010000638.1:0-3751 GCF_042735675.1 Kitasatospora sp. NPDC059571 | reverse complement strand
CCCGCGCCTCGCGGGGTACGTAGATCGCCGCCCGCCCCCCCCCCGGCGGACCTCGCCTCTGTTGGGGGGGCTCGCGCCGCTCGGGGTACCCCCCCACCCGCGCGCCAGGACTATCCAGTTCCGCGGGCCCGGGAAGGACCCTGATGAGTGTGACCACCGACGAGACCGTGCTGCGGTCCGAGACGTCCGGGCCCGCCCCCGAGAAGGGGCCGCAGAGCCGCGGCTTCTTCGCCGCGGGCCGCTACATCCCGTACACGATGATCCTGCCGGCGGCCGCCGCCCTGGTGGGCGCTCTGGCGTATCCGCTGTTTAAGCTGTTCGACCTGGCGTTCCAGAACATCAACCGGTACTCGTACCTGGTCAACCCGGCGCTGGCGAAGTACATCGGCTTCGACGGCTTCACCAAGGTGTTCGGCGACGGGCAGTTCTGGGAGGTCGTGCTCCGCTCCGTGTACTTCACGGTGGAGCTGGTCGTGCTGTCGATGGTGCTGGGCATGCTCTTCGCCCTGCTGCTCAACCGGGTCTCCGGCTGGGTGAAGGTCACCTGCATCACCGTGATGATGTTCGTCTGGGCCATCCCCGCCCTGGTCACCGGCACCGTCTTCCGCTGGCTCTTCTCCTCCAACGGCGGCGTGGTCGACTACATCGGCTACCTGTTCACCGGGGACGAGAAGACCAAGCACTACGACTGGTTCGCCGACCCCACGGTCGGCCTCTACGTGGTCGGCGCGGCCGTGATCATCTGGGGCGCGCTGCCCTTCCTGGTGCTCGGCCTGAACGCCGCCCTCACCCAGGTGCCCAAGGAGCTGATGGAGGCCGCCACGCTGGACGGCGCCAACGTCTTCCAGTCCTTCCGGCACGTGGTCGTCCCGGTCATCAAGCCGTTCCTGATGATCAGCGCCGCGCTGAGCTTCATCTGGGACTTCCAGGTCTTCGCGCAGATCTTCTCGCTGCGCAACACCTCGCCGGAGCCCGGCTACTGGACGATCGGCACCTACCTCTACGAGAAGGGCATCGTCGCCTCGCACTACAGCGACAGCTCGGTGATCTCGATCGTCATGATCCTCCTCATGCTGGCGGTGCTGGTCTTCTACATCCGCCAGATGCTCAAGATCGGAGCCCAGGACCGATGACGACCACCCTCGACGCCCCGGCGGGGACCGCCGCCCTGCCGAAGGTCAAGGCCAAGGCCCGGGTCACCGGCCGCAGCCGCGGCATGACGTGGTTCTGGAACGTCCTCGGCCTCGGCTTCGCCGTGGTGATGGGCTTCCCGATCTACTGGATGATCATCACCACGTTCAAGACGAACAAGGACCTGATCGCCAAGGACCCGACCTTCTGGCCCAGCTCCTTCTCGTTCGACAGCTACTCGACGATCTTCGACGACAAGGACTTCCTGCCGGCCCTGCAGAACACCGTGATCATCACGGTCGGCGCGGTGCTGCTCGGCCTGGTGGTGGGCTTCCTCGCCGCCATCGCGGTGGCCCGGTTCAACTTCCGCGGCCGCAGCTTCTTCATCGTCACCATGCTGGTCGTCCAGATGGTGCCGCTGCTGGCGATCATCGTCCCGCTCTTCGTGGTGATGAACAACGCCGGGATGACCGGCGTGCTGTTCGGCGTGATGCTCGCGTACCTGGTCTTCACCGTGCCGTACGTGATCTGGACGCTGCGCTCCTTCATCGTCAACATCCCGGCCGAGCTCGACGAGGCCGCCATGGTCGACGGCTGCACCCAGTGGGGCGCCTTCTTCCGCGTGATCCTGCCGCTCACCCTGCCCGGCCTGGTCACCACCGGCGTCTACAGCTGGATCCAGGCGTGGAACGAGTTCATCGTCGCCAACGTGCTGCTCTCCACGGGCGGCCAGAAGACCTCGATGATCTGGCTCACCTTCTACGCCACCACGCCCACCCGCGGCGCGGACTACGGCTCCCAGATGGCCGGCGCCCTGATGGTGTCGCTGCCCGTGGTCCTGCTCTTCGTGATCTTCCAGAAGAAGGTGTCGGCGGGTCTCACCGCCGGTGCGGTCAAGGGCTAGCCCTTCCTCACCCCCGCACCACCGGCACACCCCACACCCCAGGGAAGGAACCATGGCGATTCCCGGTACGGAAAGCCTCGAACTGCTGACGGACGCCGGCGCGGTGCTGCAGCCGGGATTCGTCGGGCTGAGCGCCCCCGACTGGCTGCGCCGCAGACTGGGCTCGGGCGAGCTGGGCGGCGTCGCCCTGTTCGGCCGCAACATCCGTACCCCGCAGCAGGTCGCCGCGCTGACCGCGGAGATGTACGCGCTCAACCCGGACCTGCTGGTCGCCACCGACGAGGAGGGCGGCGACGTCACCCGGCTGGAGGTGACCAGCGGCTCGTCCTACCCGGGCAACCACGCGCTGGGCGAGGTCGACGACACCGACCTCACCCGGCGGGTGGCCCGCTCGATCGGCCTCGACCTCGCCTCGGTCGGCATCAACCTGGACTACGCGCCGGACGCCGACGTCAACTCCAACCCGGACAACCCGGTGATCGGCGTGCGTTCGTTCGGCGCCGACGGCGACCTCGCCGCCCGGCACACCGCGGCCTACGTCCGCGGCCTCCAGTCGGCCGGCGTCGCCGCCTGCGCCAAGCACTTCCCCGGCCACGGCGACACCTCCGGCGACTCGCACCTCGGGCTGCCCCGGATCGACCTCTCCCCCGAGCAGGTCCAGGAGCACCTGAAGCCGTTCCGGGCCGCCATCGCCGCCGACGTCAAGGCGATCATGACGGCGCACATCCTGTTCCCCGCGTACGACGGGGCGCTGCCGGCCACCATGTCGCGGGAGATCCTCACCGGCCTGCTCCGCGAGGAGCTCGGCTACCGCGGGCTGATCGTCACCGACGGCATCGAGATGGGCGCCATCTCCGGCACCCACGGCGTGGCGGCCGGCTCCGTCCGGGCGATCGCCGCCGGCGCCGACACCATCTGCGTCGGCGGCGGCCTGGACGACGAGGCAGCCTTCCTCTACCTGCGCGACGCGCTGGTCTGGGCGGTCCGCGAGGGCCGGCTGCCGGCCGAGCGGCTGCACGAGGCCGCCGAGCGCAACCGCGCGGTGGCCCGCTGGTCCGCCGCCGAGCGCCGCGCCCAGGCCGGCGCCCACGGCGAGGTCGGCATCGGCCTGGCGGCGGCCCGCCGGGCGCTGCGGATCCACGGCGAGCTGCGGCCGCTGCAGGGCGTCCCGCACGTGGTGGAGTTCGCCCCGGGCGCCAACATCGCGGTCGGCGACCAGACCCCCTGGGGGGTGTCGGGCCCGCTGACCGAGCTGGTCCCCGGCACCACCCACAGCCGGATCGGCGCGCCCGCGACCCGGATGGAGGGCTCCGGCCTGCTGCACGTCGCGGTCGCCGCGGACGGCGCCGACGTCGACGTGGCCCCGGTGCTCGGTGCCGCGGTCAACCGGCCGCTGGTGGTCGTGGTGCGCGACGTGCACCGCCACCCGTGGATGCAGCGCGCCGCGCTGGCGCTGGTCACCGCCCGCCCGGACGCCGCGGTGGTGGAGATCGGCACCGCCCACGGGCTGGCCGACACCTTCGGTGCGCGCGGGGTGACCGTGCTCGCCACCCACGGCGGTGCGCGGGTCTGCGGTGTGGCCGCCGCGGAGGCGCTCGCCGGTCTCGTGCTGGGCGCCGCACCGGCCTGAGACGGCCACTGGACGCGCGCGGGGGGGGGGGGGGGGGGCCCGGCCCCCCGGGGGGGCGGCGGGCCGCCCCGCGCGCGGCGCGGCGG
>NZ_JBHWBW010000637.1:0-3753 GCF_042735675.1 Kitasatospora sp. NPDC059571 | reverse complement strand
GCTCGTTTTTGATTAAAACCCACACCCCAGCCGAGGCCGCGCCCGGGCGCGCGGGGCGGCCCCCCCCCCTCCCCCGGGCCCAGCGGCGGCGCCGCCCTCGGCGGCGGGGGCGGTCGTCCCGCCCGCGGGCCGGGCCTGGAGGTCCTGGACCGCCCGCCGGTCGGCGTCCACCGCCTTCCTGCCGGTGTCGACGGCCTGCTGGGCGGCGGCGCCGGCGGTCGGCGCGGAGTAGCCGAGCGCGCGGTAGTACGCGGTGACCGCCCGCGCGGTGCCGGTCCCGTAGGTGCCCGCCGCGTCGGCGCCGCGGTCGTGCCCGAGGGCGGCCAGGGCGTCCTGGAGCTGGGCGACGTCCGGACCGCTGCTGCCGGGCCTGAGGTCCCGGTAGGCCGGCACGGCGCCCTTCAGGACGAAGAGCGGCTGGCCGGACACCTCGGCCAGCTGCGCGCCGTTGTCGACCGCATCGCCCGGCCCGACCCTGAGCGCGGAGACGTAGAGCCGGGTGATGTCCGGCGATGCGGCGGCCGGGGTCACGTCGTACCGGGTCGGCGGGTAGACCAGGCCCCGGGCCACGGTGGACCGGGTGAGCACCCGGAGGGTGGCCGGGGCGGTCAGCAGGGTGTTCGGCGGCGGTGCGGTGTCGGCGGCGCGTTCCGCGGGGGACTTGATCACCGTGGCGGCGCCGAGTCCGCCCACGGCGACCAGGGCGGCGGCCACCGCGACCGCAAGCAGGGCGCGGCGGCGGCGCGCCATCCGCGAGCGGGGCGGCGCGGCCCCGTCGTCCGCGGCATCGGCCTCGTCGCCGTCGCCGTCGCCGTCGCCGGACAGGGTGTCGTCGGCCTCCGCGAGGCTCTCGGTGCCCGGGCGGCCGTCGGCGTCCGCGCCGGTCCCCGCGGGCACGTCGTCGGCGTCCGCGGTGCCGCCGTCCGGACGGTCACCGGACGGCCCGAATTCCGGACCCGGTCCCCGTACCAAGTCGCCCAACACCCAGCCCCCAACCGGTCGGGACGAGTGCGGCGGAACACCGCGGGCACGCGTCCGGCGAATTCCGCGCCACGGAGCAAATGATCCACAATTCCGGGATCCGCGCGGATCGGGCCGCCCAGACTACCCGCCGACCCCGCCCGCCCCAGGGGCGACGCGGCCCCGGGCGGCCCGCCGAATTCCCGCCGCCGGGCTGCGGCTGCGCCATTCGGGGCACTCCCTCACCGGCCTGACGGAATAGCGGTTGCGAATGCACGGGAATTCCCGTCCGATTCCACGGGACGGTTCGGGGAACATTCCCGGCTCCGTCACGGGTCGCGCACCTGCGCGCCCTTCGGCCCGCCATCCTGCCGCGGCGGCCGGAGGCGCACCAGGCGGTTGACCGGCAGTTCCGGACCGTCAGGCGGCCCGGCGCCGGGTGAGCGCGGTGTGCGTCGCCACGCCCAGCAGCAGCCCCCAGAACGCGGCCCCGATGCCGAACAGGGTCATGCCGGAGGCCGTCGCCAGGAAGGTGACCACGGCGCCGTCCCGGCCGCGCTCGTCCGCGACCGCTCCGGCCAGACTGCCCTGGAAGGAGGCGAGCAGCGCCACCCCGGCGATCACCGCGATCAGCACGTGCGGCAGCCCGGTGAACAGGCTCACCAGCACCCCGCCGAAGCTGCCCACGACCAGATAGAGCACGCCTGCCGACATCCCCGCCACGTACCGCCGCCGCGGGTCCGGGTGGCTCTCCTCGCTGGTGCAGATCGCAGCGGTGATCGCGGCCAGGTTCACCCCGGGCGAGCCGAACGGGGCGAGGAGCACCGAGAGCCCGCCGGTGGCGCCGACCAGCAGCCGGTCGTCCGGCCGGTAGCCGGAGGCCCGCATGATGGCCAGCCCCGGAGCGTTCTGCGAGGCCAGCGCGACGATGGTGAGCGGCAGCGCGAGCCCCACGACGGCCGGCCAGGAGAACGCCGGGACGGTGAGCACCGGCCTGGTCATCCCGCCCGCGCCGAGGTGCAGCGGCAGTCCGACGGTCGCCGCGGCCAGCCCGGCGCCGGCGAGCAGGGCCAGCGGGACGGCGTACCGGGGCACGAACCGCTTGGCGAGCAGGAAGACCGCGAAACTCCCCAGGACCAGGACGGGCGCGCCGTGCAGTTCGGCGAAGATGCCCGCCCCGAAGGTGAAGAGGATGCCGGCCAGCATCGCGTTGACGATGCCCGACGGGATCGCCCGGATCAGCCGCCCGAAGAGGCCGGTCGCGCCGAACACCGCGACCGCCGCGGAGCTCAGCAGGAACGCCCCCACCGCCTCCCGGTACGGGTACGCGCCGAGGCTCCCCACCAGCAGCGCCGCCCCGGGGGTGGACCAGGCGGTGATCACCGGGGTCCGCGTCCACCAGCTGAGCAGCAGGCAGGTCAGGCCGCTGCCGATCGACACCGCCCAGATCCAGGAGGCGGTGTGCGCCTGGTCGAGCCGGCCGGCGGCGGCCGCGGCGAGCACCACGACCAGCGGGCCCGAGACGGAGACGGCGATGCAGACGAGCCCGGCGAGCAGGGCGGGCGGCGAGACGTCGCGCCGCAGCGAGGGCCGGTGCTCCGGCGGCGCGGGGACGGTCTCGGTCCGCGTGGCGGTCTGATGGTCCGACATCCCAGCAGTATCCCGGAGGCCCCTGGAGGGCCGGTCGGCGCCCGCAGGTCCGCGCGCTCCGGGTCCTGGCGGCTGCCGGGCCGGGGTCCGCCGCCGATCGGCGCGCGGCCGGGGAAATCCGGGGACGGTTCGCTCCGCGCGCCGGGTTGCGCAGCCATCCGGGTGAGGGCACCGTGGGCGGCACCGGCGGGAACGGCCGGGGGGACCGAGCGCCGGATGTCTGCCCGTCCACGACGTCCTGGGGGTCCGGCCCATGCGTCCACCCGCTGTCTCCCGATCCGCCCCGCGCACCGTCCGCAGGGCCGCCGCGGCCTCGGCCGCGACCGCCGCCCTCCTGCTCGGGGTCGGCCTGCCCGTCCTCTCCACCGCCGGCCCCGCCTGGGCGGCCTGCGGCAACGACCCGGGGCCCGCGCTGCCCAGCGAGCCCCGGCACGCCACCGACCCGGACACGGCCTTCATCGAGCCCGTGGCCACCCGGGTCGCGGCGGGCGGCGAGGCCGTCGAGATCGGCGTCGAGGAGGGCAACCTCACCGGAGCGCCGTACCAGCAACTCGCTCCGCGGTTCGCCCTGTTCGCCTCCGCTCCCGCGGGACAGCCGGGCGCCCTGGCCAATCTGCAACCCTCGGACGTCGCCGTCGAGGTCATGTGGCAGGGCCAGTGGCAGCGGCTGACACTGCACCAGTCCTGCGACCCCGTCCTGGTGGCCGACACCTCGTCACTTGCGGTGCCGCTGGCCGACGGCCATGCGCAGCGGTACCTGTTCCGGGTGAGCCTGTCCGCCGGCACTCCGGCCGAGCTGCGGACGCTCGACGTCTACGCCGGCTCCACCGGCAGCGACCGGACGGCGGTGGCGGACCTCGCCATCACCCGGGGCGCCGGCGCCGCCGTTCAGCCGACGGCGGCGGCCCTGGCCGCCACCGCGGCGACCGCGCCCACCGCCCCGGCGGCCGCGGCCGCACCGGCCTCGGTGCAGGCCGTGGGTGTGCCCGACGCGAGTCCGGCCGCCGCCGGGGAGAACGCGCCGCTCGGCCCGCTGCTGGCCGCCGCGGCGGCGCTGCCGCTGCTCGGCGGCGCCCTGTTCGCGGTCCGCCGCCTCACCCGCCGCTGAACACCGAACGCCGCCGGCCCCGCACCCTCCACGGG
>NZ_JBHWBW010000636.1:1042-3781 GCF_042735675.1 Kitasatospora sp. NPDC059571 | reverse complement strand
GGTGGCCCCCCGCCGGGCGCGCGGTCGGCAGCGGTGGCCGCGGGCCGCGGGCCGGGGACCGCTGGAGGCATGGCACGCGGCCGGCCGGCCGCGCCCGCCGTCCCGGCGGCGCCGGCGCGCCCGGGGTCCGCCGGCCGCCCGAGCACAGGGAGCCTGCGATGTCCGACATGCAGCAGCGGATGAGCGAGAAGGCCGAGCGCGACGAGGAGGACGTGCGCGCGCGCGACCCCGAGGAGGGCATCACGTCCTACCAGACGGCCCACGCGCAGGACGAGTCGGCGGCCGAGGGCGACCGGCTCGACGACACGTCCGAGGATGCGACCAGGTGAGCGGCGCGATGGCGGGCGACGGCCCGCACACCAGCCAGTGGCAGGTGCGCCTGGAGGTCACCGAGGACGGTGACACCACCCGGGCGCACGCCGTGCTGATTCCCGCGCCGGAGGTCCTCGCCGGCGGCCCGGTGATGTCCGCCGACGCCGAGGCGCGGCGCAGCGCCCATGACCCGGCCGTCCCCGTGATCGGCGACGAGCTGGCCGTCGGCCGGGCCCTGATGGACCTCGGACACCGCCTGGTGCACGCCGGCTCGGTGGCGGCGGAGTCCGCCGAATCCGTGCGCCGTCGTGACACGGAGTAGCCGTGCACGATCCATCGCGCCGTGCCGCGGCCGATCGCGTGCGACCCGACAAGTAGTGTGCGAAACAGCCGAATCGTAACCTTCCACCACCCGCGGACCGGAACCTGACGGACCGCGGGTGCGTCACTCCCGGTGGCCGTACGACCGTACGGTTCACGACGGGGACGGTGGCGGGAACGGTGGACGAGAACAGAGTCAAGGGCGAGGGCGAGGCGGCGGCCCGGGACGCGCGCTGGGAGCTGCCCGGCTACACGCACGGGCGGGAGCTGGGCGCGGGCGCCGCGGGCCGGGTCGTCCTGGCCGTCCACGACGCGACCGGCACCGCCGTGGCGATCAAGTACCTGCTCGGCGCCACGGCCGACCACGCGAACCTGCGCGCCGAGGCCGAGCTCCTGGGCGCCCTCGACTCCCCGAACGTCACCCGGCTCTACGAGTACGTGGAGGGCCCGGAGGGCGCCGCGATCGTGATGGAGCCGGTCGAGGGCGTCTCGCTGCGCGACCTGCTGCAGACCGAGGGGGCCACCACCCCCGAGGCGGCGCTCGTCGTCCTCAAGGGCTCGCTGCTCGGCCTCGCCGACGCCCACCGGGTGGGCGTGGTGCACCGCGACTACAAGCCGGGCAACGTCCTGGTGACCACGGACGGCGCCTCCAAGCTGGTCGACTTCGGCATCGCGCTGCGGGCCGGCACCACCGGCGACATCGCCGGCACCCCGGCCTACATGGCCCCCGAGCAGTGGGCCGGCGAGCCGGCCTCGCCGGCCACCGACGTCTACGCGGCGACCGCGACCTTCTTCGAGTGCCTGACCGGCGCCAAGCCGTTCGCGGGCACCACGCTGATGGAGCTCGCGGTCCAGCACACCGAGGCCGACATCCCGGACGAGCAGGCGCCGGAGCAGCTCCGGCCGCTGATCCGCTCCGGCCTGGCCAAGACCGCCCGCGAGCGGCCGTCCGGCGCGGCCGACCTGGTCGCCGAGCTGGAGGAGCTCGCGGCCGGTGCGTACGGGGCCGACTGGGAGGAGAAGGGCCGGCGGGACCTGGCCGCGCTCGTCCTGCTGCTGCCCTGGCTGCTCCCGCACGCGCAGGGGCCGGCGGCCGGGACCACCTCGGTGGCCACGACCACGCTGCCGCCGACGCCGCCCGGCGGGCCGGGCGCCGGCGGGGCGGCCCGGCGCTTCGGCACCCGGGCCAAGATCCTCAGCGCGGCGGCCGGCCTGGTCATCCTCGGCGGCTCGCTGGCCGGCGTGGCGGCCGCCGGGGCCTCCGACGCGGACGGGCACACCGATGTGTCCGCCGCGCCCAAGGCCACCACCAGCTTCGGGTCCGGCGGGCCGGAGAGCCCGTCGCCCTCGCCCTCCCCGTCCGCGTCGCCCTCCGCCTCGCCGTCGGCGTCGCCCTCGGCCTCGCCGTCCGCCTCGGCGAGCCCGTCCGCGTCGCCCTCGACGAGCCCGACCAAGAAGCCGACCAGCGCCCCGCCCACCACGTCGGCACCGACCACCTCCGCGCCGCCCACTCCGCCGCCGGTGGTGCTGCAGGTGGTCTCGCTGGGGGTGGGGAGCGCGTCCTGCTGGAACAACAGCGTCTACGCGACGGCGTCGCTGACCGCGGACGGTGCCGCGGCCGGCCGGCTGACGGCGACCTGGTACAAGTCCGTGAAGGGCGGCCCGCTGATCGCGGTGTCGTCCGAGACCGTCGACATTCCCAAGGGCTCGACCAAGTTCAGCCACGGCTTCACGTCCCCGGTCTGGGACCGCAGCCACCCGTACTGGACGGTCGGTGTGAGCACGAGCCCGGCAGCGCTCCGGGGCCAGGGCAGTACGGCAGGGCCGGTCTACGGCTACTGCCCCGTGATCGGGTGAACCAGGACTGAGGACATGACTGAAGCACAGCAGCCGAACGAGGACGCCACCGTCCGGCTCGGCCGGACCCCACTGCCGCAGCAGCCGGCACCGCCGGTGGAGCCCGAGTCCACCGTCCGGCTCGGCCCGGTGAAGCCCGCGGCCCCGGAGGCGACGGTCCGGCTGGGCGGCCCGCCCGCGCCCGTCGGGCCGGACCCGGAGTCCACCGTCCGACTCGGCTCCCCGCCGGGGCCGGACGCCACCGTGCAG
>NZ_JBHWBW010000636.1:0-1032 GCF_042735675.1 Kitasatospora sp. NPDC059571 | reverse complement strand
GCGCGCCCCCCCCCCCCCCGGGGGCCCGGCCCCGGAGACCCCCTGCCCCATGGGGCCCGCGCCGGGGCCGGACGCCACCGTGCAGCTCGGCGGCCCGCCGGCGCCCGTCGGTCCCGACCCGCGGGCCGCCATGCGCCTGGGCTCCGCGCCGGGGCCGGACGCCACCGTGCAGCTCGGCGGTGCACCCGCGCCGGGTCGGCCGGATCCCGAGGCCACCGTCCGGTTCGGCGAGGTGCCGCCCGGGGCGGCCGAGGCCACCGTGCGCCTGGGCTCCGCGCCGGTGCCGGGGCCCGCCCCCGAGCAGCCGTACCCGGCCGGCGGCGCCCCGCAGCCTGCCGGGTTCGAGAGCGCGACCTTCCTCGACCCCGAGGTCTGGCCGACCGTGCCCACGCCGCCACCGGCCGCCGGGCCGCCGGTCGCGGCCGCCGCGGCGCCCGGGGCGACTCCGGCGGAGGGGCTGCAGCGTTTCGGCCCCGGCGTGCCGCCGCAGGCCGCCGCCGTCTGGCACGGCGCGGCCGCCGTCCCGGAGGAGCCCGTCCGGCCGCGCCGCCGGCGCCGCTGGCTGCTGATCCCGGTGGTGCTGCTGGTCGCCGTGCTGGCCTGGCTGGCCTGGGAGCGGTACGGGCGACCGGTGTCGGTCACCGGGGTCACCGTCCGGACGGACTCGGCCCAGGGCCCGGCCTGTGACGGCACCGCCGTGGTGACCGGCACCCTGGCCACCGACGGCGGCGCCGGGACGGTCCGCTACCGCTGGCGGCGCAGCGACGGCACCGACTCCGGCATCCTGTCCCAGCAGGTCCCGAGCGGCCGCAGCAGCACCGAGGTGGTGCTCCGCTGGACGTTCCAGGGCAAGGGGACGATGCAGGCCACCGCGACCCTGGAGGTGCTGGCCCCCGGCAGCGGCACGGCCTCGGTGAGCTTCCCCTACACCTGCCGCTGAGACCCGCGGCGCCGCCCCCCGCCCCCCCCGCCGCCGCGGGGGCCGGGGCGGGGGCGCCCCGCCCGGCCCCGCCCCCCGCCCCCCCCGCGGCG
>NZ_JBHWBW010000635.1:2873-3786 GCF_042735675.1 Kitasatospora sp. NPDC059571 | reverse complement strand
GTCCCGGACGTCGCGGGCTCGGAGGTCACGGGCTCGGAGGTCGCGGGCTCGGCCGGCTCCGCCTCGACAGCCGGGGACGCGACGGCGGTGGACGCGACGGCCGGGGCCTCGACCCCCGCGGCGACCGGTGCCGAGCCGCCGGGGTCCGCGGCCGGCTCCTCGCCCAGGTGATCGACCGGCTGCTCGACCGGGTCGGCCGCCGGGGCCGGCGCCTCGGTGGCCGCGCCGTGCGCCGGGGGCATCGCCCGCACCGGCGCGGGTGCCGGGAAGGACGCGGGGGCGAAGGAGTCGGACGGGCCCGCCGCGGCATCCTCGGGCGCGGACGGCAGGACGCCCCAGGAGACCCAGCGCGGCGCGGTGCCGGTCTCCAGCAGGCCCCGCTGGGCCGCGGGATCCGCCTGCCACCCCGACCTCGCGGCGGCCGTGTCCGAGGACGCCTCCGCCGTCGGTGCCTCCGCGGGCGGCGCCTCGGCCCGCAGGTCCACGGGCCCGGCAGCGGGCGCCCGCGGGGGCGGAGGGGGGGCGCTCCTCCCGCGGCCGGGAGACCGGGAGGCCCGTCCGGCGACGCCGCCGGGCCGGTGGGCGGCCGGACCCCGGTCGGCGGTACGGGTGCCAGGGCGGCGGCCTCGGCGGCGATCGGGGCGACGTCCGCCCGCGGCCGCAGCTCGACCGCGGCCTGCGGTGCCATCCGGAAGGTCGCCCCGGCCGATGTCTCGTCGAAGTAGATCGGCCCGGTCTGGGTGTCGGACGGCAGGGCCGGCGAGGGCCAGTCGGGGAGGGACCGGCCGTACGGGTCCGGGGGCGGCCCGGCGGGCGCCGGAGCGGCCGGGCCGGCGGCGCCGGACATCCCGGTCGAGCGGCCCCGCCCCCGCGCCCCCCCCGCCCGTGCCGACCGCGCCCCCCGCCGGGAGGG
>NZ_JBHWBW010000635.1:0-2863 GCF_042735675.1 Kitasatospora sp. NPDC059571 | reverse complement strand
GCGCCGGACAGCCCGGCCGCCCGCCCCGCCCCCGCCCCCCCGCCGGCCTGTCCGTCCGTCGCCCACGGCGGTGCGGCGGCCGGCCCGGACCGCTCCCCCGGCTGCCCGGGCAGCACGCTGCCGGGACCGGCCGGGGCGGAGGCCCTGGAGGGCGCCGCGGAGGCGGGCGGCGGTGCGGCGGTCGGCGGCACCACGTGCGGGGCGTGCCGGCCGACGAAGCGCGGCGGCTCCAGGACCTCGCCCTCCGCCGGGGCCGGCCGGGTGGTGCCGGGGACCCAGGCGGTGCCGCCCCAGTAGCGGACGAAACCGGGGATCGAGGGGTCGGGGTAGTAGCCCGGCACGGGACCGACGGCCGTGTCCGCGCCGCCACCGTTGGGCCGGTCCGTCATTCGGTTCTTCCTTCGTCCCGTGCCGGCGCCTCCGGTGCCCGCAGCCGCGCTCGATCCCGGGCCCGTGGCGGGCCGGTGCGCAGGCGGACAGTCGCCGGGCAGTCACAAAGGGTAGTACCCCGGCGTGGGGGGTCCCGGGAGTTCTCCGGAAAAGACCGAATTCGAAAGAGTCCGCAAAGGCGTGTAAGAACCACCCAACCGATGGCTCTCCTTCTCCGAAGGGTCGAACAGAGGACCCGCGCGAAAGCTGGAGAGGAACCCGGTCATGGAGCAGTCCCCGAGCGTCGTCGAGCTGGAACTGGACATGGAGCTCGTGCTCTCACCCGAGCGGAGCCTGCCGGTGCCCGCGCGGTTCTCCTACGGCAGCCACGATCCGTTCGCCGTCCACGTCACCTTCCACCTGGACACGGGCAACCCGGTGACCTGGGTGTTCGGCCGGGACCTGCTGGTGGAGGGGACGTTCCGGCCCTGCGGTCAGGGCGACGTCCGGATCTGGCCGACCCGGTCGGGGCGGCGCAGCATGATCTGTCTGGCGCTGAGCTCGCCGGCCGGCGACGCACTGCTGGAGGTGCCGCTGGCGCCGGTGGCGGGGTGGCTGGAGCGCGTCCACCGCCTGGTGCCGCCGGGCGGCGAGCTGGCCGCGCTGGACATGGACCACTGCCTCGCCGAGCTGCTGGCATGAGGCGGGGCAGCACCCGTACGGGCGAGTGTGAGCGCGCGGTCGGGCGCTCGCCCGTACGTGGCGGCGCCCCAACCGGCGGCTGATCGCTCCGAGGCGGTTCCTGGCGCCCGGGTGTGCGATTCGCTCCGATCGGACGCGCATCCCGACCGGAAGGGCCGTTGTCCCCGGCCCGGGCAGCCGCCGGGGCGGCGTGCTCAGGCCACGGGCTGCCGGGCGTCGCCCGGTCGGCGGCCGTCGGGGAGGCTGCCGGTCCGCTGCTGCGGGAGCCGGACGAGCGGTGCGCCGGCCGCGCGCCGGCGGGCGGCCACCCGCAGCGCCGCCACGGCCAGGAAGGCCAGGCCGACCAGCGGGTAGACGGCCGCCGGGGCCTGGTGGAGCGGGGGCAGGTGCCGGTCGAGGTCGCCCTTGTGGGGGACGATCCACATCGCGAAGGAGAGGAAGGCCAGCAGGGTCAGTGCGAAGATCGGGCGCCAGCGCAGCCGCCGCACGGGCGCGGGGCGGGACCGCTCGTGGTCGGCCTCGGCGGCCAGCAGGACCAGCATCGGCACGCACCAGACCCAGTGGTGGGTCCAGCTGATCGGCGAGATCAGCACCGCGGTGACCGCGGCGCAGCAGACGCCCCAGGCCTCGCCGCGCGGCAGCCAGCGGGCGCTGCGGTGGGCCCAGGCGGCGGTGGCGAGTCCGGCGACGGCGACGACCGCCGCGACGGCCATGGCGAGGGTGCCGGGGTCGGCGGTGTGCAGCAGCCGGGCGACGGCGCCGCGGACGGACTGGTTGTCGACGATCTCGGTCTTGCCGACCCGGGAGGAGTCGTAGAGGTACTTCGTCCAGAAGCCGAAGGTGGCGTGCGGGAGCACGGCGGCGCCGACGGCGAAGGTGGCGAGGAAGGTCAGCCCGGAGACGATCGCGGCCCGTACCCGGCCGGTGATCAGCAGGTAGACGGTGAACAGACCGGGGGTGAGCTTGATCCCGGCGGCGATGCCGATCGCGACGCCCTTGGAACGGGCGCGGTCGGAGCGGTTGAGGTCCCACAGGACGAGGCAGGCGAGGGCGAGGTTGATCTGGCCGTACCGGAGGGTGGTGAAGACCGGTTCGAGCCAGACGCCGAGCCCGGCGACCAGGATCACGCCGACCGGGCGGAGGTCGCGCCGGGGCCAGTCGGCCAGCTTGAAGGACAGGTGGGCGAGCACCCCGAGCAGGACGACGTTGCCGGCGGTGATCGCCACCCGCAGGAAGCCGAGGCCGAACCACGTCGTGGGCACGAAGAGCATCGCGGCGAACGGCGGGTAGGTGGCGGGCAGGTTCCACTCGGTGACCCGCAGCGCGTAGAGGTCGCGGCCGTGGGCGACGGCGGAGCCCTCGGCCCGGTACACGACCATGTCGACCATGGAGGTGCCGACGAAGTGCCGGACGGTGGCGTAGGTGAGCAGGGACACCAGGGCCGCGGCGCTCGCCGCGGCCAGCGGCCGGCGCGGTGCGGCCCGCAGGGCGGCGGCCGCGGAGGCCAGCAGCGGGCCGAGCACGGGGACGGCCGCGGCCCGGGATCGGTTCGGGATCGGGGACTCCCCGGGCTGCCGCTGGGGCGCCCGGCCCGCCTCTCGTACCGCTGTCACTGTCCGCTCCGTCCGCCGGTGAACCAGCTAGCGACACTACCCGACGGAGTCTGCGGCGCCACCGGCCTCGCGGCCCGGCCCGGGGCCGGGCGGGGTGCGGAGTGGCGGCGGCGGTGGGCGGGAACGAGGGCGGCGGGGGGCCCCCCGCGGCCCGCCCGGCGGCGGGGGGGGGGGCGGGG
>NZ_JBHWBW010000634.1:1160-3788 GCF_042735675.1 Kitasatospora sp. NPDC059571 | reverse complement strand
GCCGCATGACCGCGCCCAACCCCGCCGAGTACGACCTCTGGATCCGCCGCTTCCACCAGGCCCCGGACGCCCCGGTGCGGCTGCTGTGCCTGCCGCACGCCGGCGGTTCGGCGAGCTTCTACTTCCCGGTGTCCGCCGCGCTGTCGCCGGGGATCGAGGTGCTTGCCGTGCAGTACCCGGGCCGGCAGGACCGCCGGTCCGAGCCCGCCATCGGCACGGTCGCCGAGCTCGCCGACCGCATCCACCGGGTGCTCGCCCAGGTCGAGGACGACCGCCCGCTCGCCCTCTTCGGCCACAGCATGGGCGCGGTCCTCGGCTTCGAACTGGCCAGGCGGCTCGAGGCGGACGGGCGAGCGCCGGCCGTACTCTTCGCCTCGGGGCGCCGCGGGCCGGCCACCCACCGGGACGAGCGGGTCCACCTGCGCGACGACGACGGCCTGGTGGCGGAACTGAAGGCGCTCAGCGGCACCAACACGGCGCTGCTGGGCGACGAGGAGATCCTGCGGATGATCCTCCCGGCGATCCGCAACGACTACCGGGCGATCGAGACCTACCGCCGTCCGGAGGGCGGGCCGCTGAGCAGCCCGATCGTGGCGCTGATCGGCGACGACGACGCGAAGTCCAGTGTGGAGGAGGCCAAGGCGTGGGCCGAGGAGACCACCGGCGACTTCCGCCTGCGGGTGTTCCCCGGCGGCCACTTCTACCTGGCCGCGCACCAGCGGGACGTGCTGGCCGAGATCACCGACGGGCTGGCCGCCCACAGCGCCTGACCGGGCGCCGGCACCGCCGAGCCGGCCGGGCGCACCCCCCCCCGGCGGGGGGCCCCCCCCGCCCGGCGCGGCGACCCGGACGCCATGCACCTGTGGGCGGGCACCGGTCACCGGCTGGTGCGGACCGGCCCGGCGGCCGAACTCACCGGGCGGCTCTGGGCGGAGGCCGCCGCCGCCCGCTGACGGCGGCTGGCCGCTCAGCCCAGCAGGCCGCCCATCCACTCCTCGACCGCGTCCGGTGTGCGGGGCAGCGCCGAGGACATCAGCCGGGCGCCGTCGGCGGTGATCACCAGGTCGTCCTCGATCCGTACGCCGATGCCGCGCAGCTCCGGCGGCAGCGTCTCGTCGTCCGGCTGGAGGTAGAGGCCCGGCTCGACGGTGAGCACCTGACCCGGTGCCAGCACCCCGTCCAGGTACGCCTCGGCGCGGGCCCGGGCGCAGTCGTGCACGTCGAGTCCGAGCATGTGCCCGCTGCTGCACAGGGTGTAGCGCCGGTACAGGCCGCTGTCGGGGTGCAGCGCCTCCTCGGCGGAGACCTTCAGCAGGCCCCAGTCGGCCAGCCCCTCGGCGATCACCCGCATCGCGGCCCGGTGGAAGTCGCGGAAGCTCGCGCCGGGCCGCAGCGCCGCGATGCCCGCGTCCTGGGCGGCCAGCACCAGCTCGTAGACGTCCCGCTGGGCGCTGCTGAAGGTGCCGCTCAGCGGCAGGGTGCGGGTGACGTCCGCGGTGTACAGCGTGTCGGTCTCCACGCCGGCGTCCAGCAGCAGCAGGTCGGCGGGGTCCAGCCGGCCGTCGTTGCGGATCCAGTGCAGGACGCAGGCGTGCGCGCCGGAGGCGACGATCGTCTCGTAGCCGGGCCCGTTGCCCTCGGCCCTGGCCCGCCGGTCGAACACGCCCTCCAGCCACCGCTCGCCGCGGTGGTGGCGCAGCGCGGCGGGCAGCTCCCGGACGACGTCGGCGAAGCCGGTGACGGTGTGGTCGACCGCGAGCTGCAGCTGCCCGACCTCCCACTCGTCCTTGACCAGCCGGAGCTCGGCGAGGACGGCGGCCAGCCGGTCGTCGCCGGCCCGGTGGCCGGCGGCCGGCCGGCCGGTGAGGGCGTCGAGCTCCGGGTCGACGCCGGCCAGCACCCGGGTGGGCGGCTGCGCACCGGTGAAGAGCGTGCCCAGGTCGTCGAGGTGGACGGTCCGCAGCCCGGTCAGCCGCTCGGCCTCGGCCAGGTCGGGGCGCCGGCCCACCCAGAACTCGCCGTAGCGGCGGTCCCGGTAGAACTCCGAGCTGCCGCCGTCGCGCGGCGAGCGCGGCCGCAGGTGCAGCACCGCCTCGCCGGTCGGCTCGACCACCAGGACGTGGCCGGCCTGCTCCTCGCCGGTCAGCCCGGTCAGCCAGGCGTACGCGCTGTGCGGGCGGAACCGGTAGTCGCAGTCGTTGGAGCGGACGGCGAGCTGCCCGGCCGGTACGACCAGCCGCTCGCCGGGGCACCCCCCGCACAGCGCGGCCCGCCGGGCCGGCAGGCCCGCGTACCCGGGGACGCGGTCGTCGGCGGGCAGCGGGGTCGGCGCCCAGTCGGTGGCCATGAAGGCATCCAGGGCGGCAGAGACGGACAGGTCGTGGCTGCCGGTGCGGGGCGGGATCGGTATGCGCTGGCCGGTCACGGGACGGGATCTCCTTCGGGGCAGGAGGGGGTGACCGGGCCGGATTCGGCTCGGTGCAATTTCACATTGTTATGGTACTGATCCGGCCCCGGTGGCGGCACCCCTCACGCCGTGGGGGCGCCGCCCCGCGCCGCGGCCCCCCCCCCCCCGGCCCCCCGGGGGGGGGGGGGGCGTGGGGGGGGCCGGCACGCCCCAGCGCCCCC
>NZ_JBHWBW010000634.1:0-1150 GCF_042735675.1 Kitasatospora sp. NPDC059571 | reverse complement strand
GACCGCTCGTCTCGTGGGATGTGAGTGGGGTATCCGAGACAGGCCGGGCCGATCGGGGGTGGGGACGGTGGAGCGGGGTCAGACCTCCAGGTCGGCCTCGATGCGCTTCAGCTGATGGCGGGCCATCGCCAGGTTGGCGCGGCCCTTCTCCAGGGCCAGGTACAGGAACAGGCCCTTCCCGGAGCGGCTGGTGAGCGGGCGGATCAGGTGGTACTGGGTGCTCAGGGTGATAAGGATGTCGTCGATCGCCTCGTTCAGGTTCAGCATCTCGATGGCCCGGACCTTGGCGCGGACCACGTCCGTATTGCCGGCCGCGGCGACGTTCAGGTCGAGCTCGGTGCCGCCGCCGATGGTGCCGAGTGCCATTCCGCTGTTGTAGTCGACGAGGGCTACGCCGATGGTGCCCTCGATCGAGCTCATCGCGTCCTTGAGGGAGTGCTCGGTGCTGGCCATGGGGGATTCCTTCCGTGGTGGTGCTGTCGGTGTCGTACTCATGGGTGGAGCTGGTCGGTGGGGGAGGGACGGGCCGGCGGTCAGGGGCGGTCGGACCGCTCCAGCGCGGCGTCGGCGAGGGCCGCGATCCGTCCGCCGGCCCGGCGGGCCTCGAAGTGCAGCCGCCCGACGTTGGCGTCCGGGCCGGCGAAGAGCGTCAGGACGACGTGTCCGCCGGCTGCGTAGGTGGCGGTGTAGCCGTTCTCGCCGCGGGTGAGCAGCTCGCGGAAGCCGCCCTGGCCGCTCGCCTCGATCAGCCGCGCGCCGACGCCGAGCGCGGCCGCGGTGAGCGCGGCGAGGCCCTCCGGCTCCAGCCCGTCCGTGTCGTGGGCGACCACCAGTCCGTCGGTGGTGGCCACCAGCCCGCCGGTGAGGTGCGGCACGGTGGCGCGCAGGCCGCGCAGCTCGGTGAGCACCTGGGGTTCGGGGATCATCGGCGACCGCCTTCCGGTGAACTGGCGCAGGGCACGCTTCATGACACGGGCCGGCGGGGCGTGCGGGCGGGTGGGACGCTCACAGTCGGGCCTCCAGGGCGGCTCGGATCCGGAGCAGCAGGGCGATCTCCGGATCGGGCGGGATGTCGGTCGATCCGAGCGGCGGCAGCACCACCTGCGGGGCGGCCTGGGCGGCCCCGGCCTGGGCGGGCACCCGGCCGGGG
>NZ_JBHWBW010000633.1:0-3802 GCF_042735675.1 Kitasatospora sp. NPDC059571 | reverse complement strand
GCCCGGAGAGGTGTACAACCGCCAGCCGGGGAGGCGGTCCGGGACTGCCCCGCCCCCACCGCCGGTCCCCCACCGCGCGGGCGCCGATCCCGGGCGGTGTCCGACCGGCGCGCGATGATGGCGGGATGCGGATCCGGATCCACGCATTCGACCTCCCCGGACGGCACTGCGCGGCCGGCCCCGGCTTCCCCGGGGCCGCCGAGGTGCACGTGGCGGTGCAGCGGCGCGGCCGGCCGCAGGAGCTGCTCGACCCGCAGCCGGGTGACGCGGCCTCGGCGAGCTGGACCTTGGAGTGCACGGCCACCGCGGCGGCGGACGGGTACGACCTGCGCGGCCCGTACGTCCAGGGCGGGCCGGCCGATCGGTTCGTCTACCTCTCCTGGGGCGAGACGGACGCGGCGGGGACGTTCGCGATGTTCCGCCGGGCGAAGCTGATGCTGGCCGCGGTCGACCCGGACGTGCTGGCGGCCGCCGTACGCTCCGGCCTGCTGGTCGGGCGGCTCGGGCTCACCGACGCCGCGGGGCGGCCACTGTGCGCACAGGTACGGCCGCCGCGGATCGCCTGGACCGCGGGCGGCTGAGCCGCGCCCGGCACCCGCACCCCGGCGCGGCCGCGCGGACCGCCTCCGACCTGCGCTGAACCGCTGTCAGGGCCCGCCCGTCACCGCCTTGATCGTCTCGGCTATGCTGCGCCCCGACCGGGCGCGCAGACGCGCCGGCACTGCGGCGATGGGGTGGGAACGACCATGATGGGACCGGCACACGCGCTCTCCGGAGCGGCGGCCTGGCTGGCCGCGGGCGCGGCCGCGTACGGGCTGGACCACCCGATGCCCTGGCCCGTCCTGCTGGCCGGTGCGCTGATCTCCGCCGGTGCGGCGCTCGCCCCGGACCTCGACCACAAGGCGGCGACCGTCTCGCGGGCCTTCGGACCGCTCTCCCGCGGTCTGTGCGAGGTGATCGACAAGATCGGCGCGGCGGCGTACTCGGCGACCCGCGGCAAGGGCGACCCGCGCCGCAACGGCGGCCACCGCACGCTGACCCACACCTGGCTGTGGGCGGCGATGTCCGGCGGCATCGCCTCCGTCTTCTCGGCGTACGGCGGCCGGTGGGGCGTGCTGGTGGTGCTGTTCATCCACATGGTGCTGGCGGTCGAGGGGCTGCTCTGGCGGCAGGCGCGGATGTCCAGCGACATCCTGGTGTGGCTGCTGGGCGCGACCAGCGCCTGGACGCTGGCGAGCGTGCTGGACAAGCCGGGCAACGGCTCCGACTGGCTGTTCTCCCAGCCCGGTGAGCAGTACCTCTGGATCGGGCTGCCGGTCGCGCTCGGCTCCCTGGTGCACTGCCTGGGCGACGCGCTGACGGTCTCCGGCTGCCCGGTGCTGTGGCCGATCCCGATCGGCCGCAAGCGCTGGTACCCGATCGGTCCGCCGAAGGGGATGCGGTTCCGGGCCGGCAGCTGGGTGGAGATCAAGGTCCTGACCCCGGTGTTCATGGGGATCGGCGCGATCGGCGCGATCGCGGCGCTGGGCTTCATCGGCTGACGTCCATCGGCTGACGTCCCGTCACGTCCGTGGCGGGAGCCGGTGCAGGACGACGCCGCCGAGGCGGCCGTCCTGCACCTGCGCCGTCATGTAGGTGCAGAACGGCTGGCGCCGCCGGTCGGTGGGCGAGCCCGGGTTGAGCAGGCGCAGGCCCCGGGCGGTGGTGGTGTCCCACGGGATGTGGCTGTGGCCGAAGACGAGTACGTCGAGGTCGGGGAAGCGCTCGGCGCAGCGCCGTTCGCGCCCCTGGGCGGGGCCGGTCTCGTGGACGACGCCGAGGCGCAGGCCGCCGAGGTCGGCGCGTGCGGTCTCGGGCAGCCGGGCGCGCAGCGCCGGCCCGTCGTTGTTTCCGTGGACGCCGATCAGCCGCCGGGACAGCGACTCCAGCAGGTCGAGGGTGTCGGTGTCGGTCCAGTCGCCGGCGTGCACGACCGCGTCGGCGGTGGCGATCGCGGCGAGCAGGTCGTCCGGCAGCCGGCGGGCGCGGGACGGGACGTGCGTGTCGGAGACCAGGAGGAGCTGCACGCGGGCAGTCTTCCCGTCCGGCCGTCGGGAGCGGCGGCGGCACGCCCTTCCGTCGGCGGCGGTCCGGATACTACTGTCGGGTAACCACTGTGTGTCCCGACCCGGAGGTCCGCCGATGCCCGCCCGTTTCCCGTCCGCCCGACTGCTCGGCGGGCTGCTGGTGACCGCGGGGGTGGCGCACTTCGCCGTCCCGCGCCAGTTCGACGCGATCGTGCCGCGGTCGCTGCCGGGCTCGCCGCGCACCTGGACGTACGCCAGCGGGGTGGCGGAGCTGGCGGTCGGCGCGGCCGTGCTGGCACCGCGCACCCGGGCGGCCGGCGCGCTGGCCGCCGCAGGGCTGTTCGCCGCGGTCTTCCCGGCCAACGTGAAGATGGCGTACGACTGGCGGAACCGCCCGGAGCCGTGGCGCTCGGCGGCGCTGGCACGGCTGCCGCTCCAGGCACCGCTCGTGCTGTGGGCTCTGCGGGTGCGGCGCGGGGCCTGAGCACCGCGGGACGGGCCGGCGGGCGCGAACGGGCCGGGCCGGTTCGGGCCGGGTCCGCGCGGGCCGGGCCGGATCAGGTCGGATCAGGGGACGACGGTGACCGGCCAGCGGCCCGCCTTCACCAGGCGGACGGCGACCGAGCCGATGATCCGGTGGCCGGCCTGCTCGGAGGCGCCCACCACCACGGCGTCGGCCGTGAGGTCGTCGGCCGCCCGGACCAGCCCGGTGTACGGGTCGCCGGGGAAGGTGAGGAACTGCCAGCGGACCTGGTAAACGCCACGGAGCCGCTCGACCGAGGCGCGGATCTCGTTGACCAGCTCGTCCGCGACCGCGCCGGTGGCCGCGGAGACCGGGACGCCGAGGGCGGCGGCGGCACTGAGGACCGGCTGCACGTACACGACGGCGAGCAGGGCGTTCTGCCGCCGGGCGAGGCCCGCGGCGTAGGCGACCGCCCGCCAGGAGGCCTCGGAGCCGTCGGCCCCGGCGACGATCACCTTGGGGCCGTCGGTGCCCCGTTCGAAACCGGGGCCGGCGGCCGGCAGCCGGGCGGCGGACATGTCGTCACTCACGGCACGAGCCTATCCCCGTGGCCCTCCCGCACGGGCCGCGGGGGGTGGCCCGCTTCGGGGGCGAACACCCCGCCCGGCACGGCGAGATCGGCCGCCCGGGAGCTCCCGGGAGCCCGGGCTCCGGGCCGGCCGGATCCCCGGGTCAGCCGGGGTCGCCGGCGAGCGCCTCGGCCACCGTGCCGTAGATCCGCAGCACCTCGTCGGCGCCGGCGATCTCCAGCAGGGCGGTGACCGCCGGTCCGGGATCGGCCAGCACCAGCGTGCCGCCGGCGGTCTCCACCGCCTCGCGAAAGCCCAGCAGCAGATCGAGGCCGGCCGAGTCGCAGAAGGTCAGCCCGCCGCAGTCGACCACCAGCAGCCCCTCCCAGGCGGAGAGCGCCTGCTCCAGCGCCTCGCGCAGCGCGACCTCGCCGTCGCGGTCGAGTTCGCCCTCGGGTCGGACCACCACCGCGTGCGCCGTCCGCCGCACCTCGACGGCCAGCTGCCCGGTGTCCGGATCCATCGCCCACTCCTCGCGCCGGCCGACACGCCCCTCCCACGATAGGTCGGCGGGGGGGGCCGCGCGCCGGGGGCGGGCAATTGCCGCGACTGCTGGGTCGCTCGGTATACAAGGAAGGTTGGGGGGCGGGTGTTCACGTGCGCTCTCGCGAGCTCTCTCGGGGGGGGGGGCGCGCGGGGGGCGG
>NZ_JBHWBW010000632.1:0-3826 GCF_042735675.1 Kitasatospora sp. NPDC059571 | reverse complement strand
CGTCGCCGCCGAGATCGTCGCCCACCGCCGCGGCGGCTCCTGCCTCCCCCTCTCCACCGGCACCGGCCCCATCCACCACGACCTCACCCGCACCGTACGCCGGACCGCCCACCCGTCCGTCCGGCACCGGCCGCTCGTCGGAGCCAGACCGTGAACGTCCTGGAGCTGCGGGCCGCCCGGGTCCCCGAACTGACACTCGTCCTGCTCCACCACGCGGGCGGCTCCGCCGCCAGCTACCGGCACTTCCTCGCTCATCTGCCCGACCACTGGCGGGTGCTGGCCCTGGAGCTGCCCGGACGGATGCACGCCTCGAAGCAGTCGGGCTGCCGCTCGGCCGCCGAGGTGGTGGACCTGCTGCTGCCCGTACTGGAGGCCGAACTCATCGGCCACTACGCGGTGTTCGGGCACAGCATGGGGGCACTGGTCGCCTTCGAGCTGGTCCGGGCCCTGGAACGGCTCGGCCGGGCTCCGCTCTGGCTCGGCCTGTCCGGCAGCCCGGCCCCCGAGGCCGGCCGCCGCCCGGCCGAGCAGCGGCACACCTGGCCGCACGAACGGCTGGTGCACTTCATCCGGCGGCTCGGCGGCACCCCGGACAGCGTGTGGCACCACCCCGTCCTCGCCGAGCGGGTGGTCCGCACCATGCGCTGGGACCTGGAGGTGGTCGAGACCTACGAGCACCCCGGCGGGCTGCCGCTGACCACCCCGGTCTCGCTCTTCGCGGGCGAGGCGGACCCTCTGGTGCCGCCCGAACGGGTCCGGCGCTGGCGCGAGCACACCCGGGACGCGGTCACCTTCCACAGCCTGCCCGGCGGGCACTTCTACCTGTTCGACCGGGCCGCCGAGGTCTGCCGCCGCATCGTCGAGGACGTCACCGCCACCCGCCCCGGTACGCCCTGAGCCCGCTCCGCACCGGGCGGACGCCGAAGGGCCCCGGCCGGAGCCGGGGCCCTTCGCTGCGCGGGGCCGATCAGGCGGACCGCTCGATGTAGTAGCCCTCCTGGTCCACGATGAGCTGGAGGGAGCCGGGGCTGCCGTTGTAGAACGAGGCCCCGCTCGACTTCACCGGCACGGTGACCAGGTTGGCCACGGTCTGCCCGGCGGTGAAGTTGAGGTTGGAGGCGGTCGGCCGGCCCGCGGTGTTCGGATACGCCGTCAGGAATCCGGTGCCGCTGGTCTGGGTGACCGTCACATTGACCACCAGGCTGGCAGGCAGGGGCGCGCCGGCGAAGTCGTAGTCGAACGCGCCGACGACGCTCCCGTAGGTGCCGAAGGCAGCGACGGCGAGACCGGGCTTGCGGTTCGGGTCGCCCTGTCCCGTCCGGGTGTCGACCAGTCGCTCCGGTCCGCGCGGCACGAAGACCTGGTCGGCGCCGGACGCGGCATCGCCGAAGTAGCCCGCCAGGTCGGCGATGACGTGGGTGGTGCCCGCGCTGCCGTTGTGGAGGTCGACCCTGCCGTTCACCACCGGGGCGATCACCAGGTTGGGGACGGTCTGCCCGGCGGTGAAGTTGAGGTTGGAGGCGGTCGGACGCGGCGCGCCGGCGGGGAACACCGAGAGGTAGCCGGGCGCGGTCGGCCCGGTGACCGTGGTGTTGAGGACGACGGCGGTGGCTCCGGCCGGGATCCGCCCGGAGAGGTCGAGCCTCAGGTCGCCGCCGGCCGCGACCGGGCGGGCCGCGGACGTGCCCAGCCCGGAGCGGGTGTCGAGCACCCGGACCGGCGTGAGCGGTGCGAAGCCGGAGCCCCTGTTGCTGTAGTACCCGGCCAGGTCGAGCAGCACGTGCACGGTGCCCGGGCTGCCGTTGTGCAGCCGCAGGCCGGCGGTGCCGGCCGGCACCGTGACGAGGTTCGGGACGGTCTTCCCGGCCGTGAAGTTGAGGTTCGAGGCGGTCGGCAGGCCGGAGTTGTCCGGATAGACGGTGAGGTAGCCGGCGGCCGTGGGCTCGGTGACGGTGACGTTCGCGACCAGGGCGCTGACGTCCGCGATCGGCACGCCGTCGATCGCCGGGAGGGGCAGCACCACATCGGCGCCGGGCGCCACCGGGGCGGTGCCCTTCACGCCCACTCCGGAGCGGGTGTCGAGCAGCCGGACGGGGGTGACCGGGGTGTACGCGGCCCCGACCATGGTCGTCATGCTCCACCGCGATCCGGTGCTCGCGTGGTAGCCGTCGGCGGTGACGAACACGCCGATGCTGTGCCGACCGGCCCGGCGGAAGGTGTGCGTGACCTTCCCGCCGGTGATGGTCACCGGGTAGGGATCGCCGTCGAAGGTCAGGACGAACTCCCGGTCGTCCGGCCCGGCGGAGGTCCACGTGTGCCTGCCGGGGGTGGCCGTCACCACGACGTCGAGCGGGCCGCCGCCGGGTGCGGGGTCCACCGTGGTGTTACCGCTGGACACGGAGTCCTGCAGCTCGGTCGCCCCGCGGTCCGCGAAGGTGTGCGCACCCGCCCCGGTGTTGGCGACGGCCGGATCGTCGAGTCGGGGCCGGCCGAGGAAGTCGGTGTCCAGCGCCCCCGGGGCATCGGCGTTCGCCGAGTCCTCGGCAGGCGAGCCGGAGAGGATGCCGAACCACTCCCCGCTGGCGGAGCCGTAGAGCTTCGGATCGGCCGCCAGGTCGTGGCGGCCCTGGCCGGTCGCGGCGAGCAGCGCGGCGGGGCCGTCGTAGGCGGTGCCGCTCCAGTCGTAGAGCGGCAGGCCGCTGGTGGGGTCCGCGAGGTTGTAGTCGACGGTCGTCCCGGTGGCCGACCCGGCGGAGACCGTGACGGCGGGGGCGGCCGTCGCCTTGGTGCAGCCGGTCGGCTTGTCCGGGCTCCCTCCCGCCGTCTCGATGATGTTGTTCTCCACGACCGCGTTCGGCGACGCGCCGTCCAGGACGACACCGGCCGAGCACAGCGCCAGCACGGTGTTGCCCGTGACGACGGTGCCGGGGGCATCGGTGGCCCGGAGGGTCGTGTACGGAGTCCCGTCGCCCCAGATGCTGTTGCCGCTGACCGTGGTGGCGGCGGCACCGCCGTCGATCTGGACGGCCGGGGCCCCGCCGACGATCTCGACCCGGCGGATCGAGACCCGGGCGGAGGACCCGGTCACCCGGACACCCGGCTGGCGGACGCTGCCCTGCACCGAACCCTGCTGGACGACGACGTCCGAGGAGTCGGTGACCAGGAGGCTCGGGGCGTAGGAACCGCCCTGGACGTCGAAGCCCTGGACGGTGACGTGCTGGACGCCGGTCAGCTCGAAGGCGGGGGTCCTGAGGGTGGCCGACACCGCGCCCACCCGCACTCCCCGACTCCACACGTGGTCGGCCCGGAAGGTGATGGGCGCCGCGTCCGTGCCGGAGCGGGTGATGTGCACCGCTTCGTTGTAGATGCCGGGTTCCACCACCACGGTCTGGCCCGGTTCGACGACCGCCGCCGCCGCGGAGATGGTGCAGAAGACGCCGTGGTCGACGCCGGCGGTCCCGTCCGAGCAGGTGGAGGACGCGCCGTCCACCCGCAGCAGCCCGGCGGCGGGCGCAGGGGCGGTGTCGGCACTCGCCGGGGTCGCCAGCGGAGCCATTCCGCCGGCCAGCAGTACGAGGATCGCGGCTCTGGCCGCCCCTGCCTGTCTCACGTCTACGACTCCTTCGAACCGTGGGCGACCGGGCCGGGCCCTCGGCCGACGGACCGGCGGGGCACCTCGGCCGCACGGTCGGGTGGGGAGATCCTGCCAGACCCCGGAGCACGGTTCGAGGCCTCCCCCCGGCCGGTGCTCCGCCTACGGCCCGCCGGCCGAACCCCTTGTGGGGGAAAGTCGCTTCGTGTCCGTTTCGCCCCGCCGACCGTGCGG
>NZ_JBHWBW010000631.1:872-3827 GCF_042735675.1 Kitasatospora sp. NPDC059571 | reverse complement strand
GGGATTGACCGTCCGTCAATCCCGGTGAGCGGCGGGGCGCTTCGTCGTTCCGGGGCTGCGCTCAGCAGGAGGTGCCGGGCGGCGGCAGGTAGCGCTCGGCCCAGCTGCGCAGTTCGGCCATGGCGGGGCCGAGCGCGGCGCCGGACTCGGTGAGCCGGTAGCGCACGCGCAGCGGCGGCCCCTCGTCGACCTCGCGGAGCACCAGGCCGGCCTCGGCGAGCTCGGTGAGCCGGTCGGAGAGCATCCGCTCGCTGATGCCCGGGATGGCGCGGCGGACCTCGGCGAAGTGGCCCGGGCCGCTCCCGAGGACGGCGACGACCAGACCGGTCCAGCGCTTTCCGAGCAGCGCGAAGACCCGGGTGATGGTGTGGTCCACCCCGGTACAGGCCGGCTGGGTCGGTGCTGTTTCCTGCGCCATGGCTCCAGGGTACTGCCCCTGCGCTAGTGACTAATAAAAAGTAAGCTGCTACGGTAATGACAGCTGCGCACCAAGTTGCAGTCACTACCGAAAGGGAGGCATGTTATGCCCACGCTGCTGCACATCGACTCGTCCGCGCTCACCGAGGGCTCCGTCTCCCGCGAGGTCGCCGCGACCTTCCGCGCCGAGTGGGAGGCCCAGAACCCCGGCGGCACCGTGATCCACCGCGACCTCGCCGCCGACCCCGTCCCGCACCTGGAGGCGGCCGGCATCGTCGCGGGCTTCGTCCCCGCCGAGCACCGCAGCCCCGAGCAGCAGGCCGCGTTCGCAGTGCGCGAGGAGCTCATCGCCGAGCTGGAGCAGGCCGACGCCGTGGTGATCGGCACCCCGATGTACAACTTCACGATCCCCTCCACCCTCAAGGCGTGGCTCGACCAGGTGATCCTGATCGGCCGCACCGCCGGCGAGCAGCCCTCGGCGGCCGGCACCCCGGTCACCGTGGTCTCGTCCCGCGGCGGCTCGTACGGGCCGGGCAGCCCGCGCGAGAGCTTCGAGTTCGTCACCACCTACCTGGAGAAGGTGCTGACCGGCATGCTCGGCCTCGAGGTCGACTTCGTGGTGCCCGAGTTCACCCTGGCCCGGGTCAACCCCGCGCTCGCCGACTTCATCGACGCGGCCGACGCCTCCAAGGCCAAGGCCCACGAGGACGCCGCCGCCAAGGCCAAGGCGGTCAGCGCCCGCACCGCCGCCTGACGCACCCGGGCGCGCCCGGGCCGGTGGTCGCGGCCACCCGCCCGGGCGTGTCTGACCGGCGATCGGCCCCCGGACCTTCCAAGCTGGTACGAACGAGCGGTCCGTCCCCGGGCCGCCGCGCCGACCAGGGAGCCGACGTGACGCCCACCCCGCCCGACGGGCCCCACCGCGCGGGCCACGGGCCCGGGCACCCGGCGCCCCGGCCGCTGGAGATCGACGTCTTTACCGGCCCGGAGACCGCGTTCTTCGCCACCTCCGTCCTGATCATGGGCGAGACGGCCGCGATCCTGGTCGACGCCCAGCTCACCCGCAGCGCCGGCCGCGAACTCGCCGAGTGGATCGCCGGGAAGGGCCGCCGGCTGCTGGCGGTCGTCATCACCCACCGCCACCCGGACCACTACTTCGGCGCCGAGGAGGTGCTCCGGCTCTTCCCGGAGGCTCAGCTGCTCGCCGCCCCGGCCGTGGTCGACGGCATCGCCCGCACCGCCGCGGACAAGGTCGCCGAGTGGAAGCCGGTCTACGGCGCGGACATCCCCGACCAGCCGCTGCTCCCCGCCCCGCTGCTGCCCCAGCCGCTGATGATCGACCAGCAGCTGATCCGGGTGCTGCCGCTCGGCCAGGGCGACTGCGAGGACTCCACGATCGTGCACATCCCGGCCATCCGCACCGTGCTGGCCGGCGACTTCGTCTACAACGGCACGCACGTCTGGACCGCCGACACCGACGCCTACCGGCGCATCGACTGGGCGCACAACCTCGCCCGGATCGCCGACCTCGGCGTCGACCGGGTCATCGCCGGGCACCGCGCCCCCGGAGCCGACGACGACGCGCTGCGGGTGCTCGCGTTCACCGGCGAGTACCTCCAGGACTTCGACCGGGCGCTCGCCGCCCACCCGCACGACGCCGAGGGCCTCGCCGCCGCCATGAACGAGCGGTACGGCGCGCTCACCCTGCCGGTCATCCTCGACCTCGGCGCCGCCGCCAACACCCGCCCCGGCACGGCCGTCGAACCCGCCCCGCCGGCGGAGCCCGACGGCGACGGGATCGTGGACGCGGAGATCGTCGACGACGACGAGTAGCCCGGACGCCCACCCGCCGGGGCACGCCCGGCGGATACTGGCGGCATGACCGCCTACGACGTGATCGTCCCCGCTGGAGGTGCGGCCAGCCGGCTCGGCGGCGCCGACAAGCCCGGTCTTCAGGTCGGCGGGCGCAGCCTGCTCGACCGGGTGCTGGCCGCCGCCGCCGGGGCCGGCACCACCGTGGTCGTCGGCCCCACCCGCGGCACTGCCGCGGCCGGTGTCCGGTGGACCCGCGAGGAGCCGCCCGGCGGCGGCCCGGTCGCCGCCGTTTCCGCCGGGCTCGCCCGGGTCACCGCCGAGCGGGTGCTGCTGCTCGCCGCCGACCTGCCCTTCCTGGACGCCCGCACGGTCGGCCGGCTGGTCGCCGCCCTCGACGACCCGGCGACCGAGGCCGCCGTCCTGGTCGACGCGGCCGGCCGGGACCAGCCGCTCGCCGCCGCCTACCGCACCGCCGCCCTGCGGGCCTCGCTCGCCGCCCTCGGCGACCCGGCCGGGCTCCCGCTGCGCCGGCTCACCGGCCCGCTGCGCACCACCCGGCTGGCCGACCCGGACGGCGCCGCGTACGACTGCGACACCTGGGAGGAGCTGGCCCTGGCCCGGGACCGCGAAGCGGCCGCGGGGCCCGCCCGCTGAGCCCGCCCGCCGGCGGGGGGGCCCCCGCCCCCGCGCGGGCGGGGGGGGTTTGTGAGCCCCCGCGCGCGC
>NZ_JBHWBW010000631.1:0-862 GCF_042735675.1 Kitasatospora sp. NPDC059571 | reverse complement strand
GGGGGCGCCCGGGCCGGCCGGCCCGCCGCCCCCCGCGCCGGCGGGGGCGGTGGGCCGGCGGGCGCGGGCGGGCGGGGCGGGGGGGGGCCCCGCGGCCGCGCCCGGGCCCCCGGCGCCCCCACCGCCGCCCGTACGGCGCGGTGAGCGAATGGACCCGCGCCGCTCACGGGTGCCGTGGTCCGGTGCAGCGCCGGATCGGGCAGCATGGGGCCATGGAGCGCACGCTGGATGACTGGATCGCCGAGGTCGCCGCCGACCTCGGCATCGACCTGGACGTCGACGTACCCGGACTGCTCGACCTCACCCGGGTGGTCGCCCACGGGGTCGCCCGCCCGGCCGCCCCGCTGACCGCCTTCCTGGTCGGCTATGCGGCGGCCCAGCAGGGCGGCGGCGCGGACGCGGTCGCCGCGGCCGCCGCACGGACCGCCGTCCTCGCCGAGCGGTGGGCCGCCGCCGCCCCGCCGGAGCCGGCGTGACCGCCGCCCCGGCCGGCGCGACCGCACGTACCGCCGTGGACCTCCCGTCCGGTGCCGCCGAGGCCGCCCGCGACTGCCCCTGGCCGCTCGCCCGGCAGATCGCCCGGGAGGCGGTGGCCGCCCCGCTGGACACCCACCGCGTCGACCTCGCCGCCGCGCTCGGCCGCACCCTCTCCGAGCCGCTGACCGCCGTCACCGACCTGCCGGGCTTCGACACCTCCGCCATGGACGGCTGGGCAGTGGCCGGCCCCGGTCCCTGGCGGCCGGCCGGGCGACTGCTGGCCGGCGCCGCGCCCCCTCCGCGCGCCCCCGGGCAGGCGGGCGGGGTAGCGCCCCCGGCGCCCCCCGCCCCCCCGCGCCCCCGACGAGCCCGGCGGCGGCATCGA
>NZ_JBHWBW010000630.1:0-3841 GCF_042735675.1 Kitasatospora sp. NPDC059571 | reverse complement strand
GTGCGCGCGGCGGGCCGCGGGGCTAGGAGGCCTGGTCGGCGACGTGGATGCCGAAGCGGGCGCCGTGCGGGTCGTGCAGCACGGCCAGCCGGGGCCCGTCCGGGACGTCGGTGGGCGGCAGGGTGACGCTCGCGCCGAGGCCGACCGACCGCTCGGCGGTGCTGTCGACGTCGGCGACCGCGAAGTACGGCATCCAGTACGGCGGCACGTCCGCCGGGAACTGGTCGGCCATGTCCATCATGCCGCCGAAGTCCCGCCCGGCCAGCCCCCACTGGGTGTACATCTCGCCGACCGTGACGCTCCAGCCGAAGACCCGGGAGTAGAACTCCTTGGCGCCGTGGGTGTCGCGGGTGGCGAGCTCCACCCAGCCGAGCGAGCCCGGCTCGTTCAGCAGCGCGACACCGTTGAAGAGCCGGGCCTGCCAGATCGAGAAGGCCGCCCCCGAGGGATCGGCGGCCACCGCGAACCGGCCGATGTCGAGCACCTCCGTCGGCTCCATCAGCAGCGATCCGCCGGCCGCGCGGACGGCGGCGGCCGTGGCGTCCGCGTCCGCCGTGGCGAAGGAGACCGACCAGGCCGTCGGCTGCCCCTCCCGGTACTGCGGGCTGAGCCCGGCGACGGCGTCCTCGCCGAGCAGCAGGGTGGTGTAGCCGCCGGCCTCGGGCCGCGGGTCGACCTCCGCGCGCCAGCCGAACAACTCGGTGTAGAAGGCCTTGGACGCGGCCGGGTCGGAGCTGGCGAGCTCGACCCAGCAGGGGGCGCCGGGGGCGGGCTTGTCGATCTTCATCTCACTCCATCACCAGGACGAGTTTTCCGCGGGCGTGTCCGGACTCGACCTCGGCCAGTGCCTCGGCGGCCCGCTCCAGCGGGTAGGTGGCGGTGACCCGCGGGTCCAGGGCGCCGGTGGCGACCAGCTCGGCAACCCCGTCGAGGGCGGCCGGGCCGGAGGAGCGGCGCACCGCGCTGCCGCCGAGCGCCGCGGCGGTCTCCGGGTCGGCGGTGGAGACCAGCCGGGTGCGGTCGGCCAGTACCGCGGCGGCCTCCCGCAGGTCCTCGCCGCCGATCAGGTCGAGCAGGCCGTCCACACCGTCCGGTGCCGCGGCCCTGATCCGGTCGGCGACGCCCTCGCCGTAGCGGACCTGGACGGCGCCCAGTTCCTCGACGTAGGCGCGGCTGCGGTCGGCGGCGGTGCCCACGACACGCACGCCGCGGGCCACCGCGATCTGCGCGGCGGCGCTCCCGACGCCGCCGCCGACGCCGAGCACGAGCAGGGTCCGGCCCGGTTCCAGGGCGAGCTGCTCGACCGCGTCGTAGGCGGTGGCGGCGGCGACCGGGAGGGCGGCGGCCCGGGCGAAGGAGACGCCGGCGGGCCGGCGGGCCGTGGCATCGGCGTCGAGCAGGGTGTGCTCGGCGTAGCCCCCGGCCGCCGCGACGCCGAAGACCTCGTCGCCGGGGACGAAGCCGGTGACGCCCGCGCCGACCCGCTGCACCACGCCGGCGGCCTCGACGCCGAGCACCCGGGGCAGCGGGGCGGAGGTGCCCAGCCAGCCGTTGCGGATCTTCCAGTCGACCGGGTTCACCCCGGCCGCACGGACGGCGATCAGCAGCTGTCCCGGTCCGGGGTCGGGCACGGGCCGGTCGAGGAACTCCTGGTTCTCCGGCCCGCCGTACGCCCGGTAGCCGAACGCCTTGGACATGGTGCTCCCTCGTGGTCGGTGACGTCCCACGCCCAGCTTGCGCGGCGGGCGGGGCGGACGGCCGGGAATGGTGGGCCGAACGGGCCGTGTTGGGGAGGACGTGTCCGGCGGAGAGCCAGTTGTTCAAATTGGAACTACGAGGTACGGTCGGAGCCGACCATCCGGTTCGAATTTGAACCACCACCGACCACGGAGGCCGGCCATGCCGCACACCGACCCCGCCCGGGCGCAGCTCCCCGAGCCCGCCACCGTGCGCTCCCGCGTCCGCATCCCGCTCGCCTTCCCGGACGGGTACCGGGTCGAGGCCGAGGTGTTCACCTTCCACGGTCTCACCGACGGCGCCGAGCACCTCGCGCTGGCCATCGGCGAGCCGCAGGGCACGCCGCTGGTGCGGCTGCACTCGGAGTGCCTGACCGGCGACGTGTTCGGCTCGGCCCGCTGCGACTGCGGCCCGCAGCTGCGCGAGTCCGTCGAGCGGATCGCGGAGGCCGGCGGCTACCTGCTGTACCTGCGTCAGGAGGGCCGCGGCATCGGCCTCTACAACAAGCTCGACGCCTACGCCCTGCAGGACTCCGGCCTGGACACCTACCAGGCCAACACCGCGCTCGGCCTGCCCGAGGACGGCCGCGACTACACGGCGGCCGCGCAGATGCTGGCCACCCTCGGCGCCACCGGCATCCGGCTGCTCAGCAACAACCCGGACAAGGCCGGCCAGCTCGGCCGGCTCGGCATCGACGTCGCCGAGCGGGTGCCCACCGGCGTCCACCTGTCCGACAGCAACGTGCGCTACCTGCGGACGAAGGCCGACGGCACCGCCCAGACCCTCGGCCACGGCATCGAGCTGCTCAAGGTCGGCGCCTGAGCGGGGCCGGGTAACCCGGTCGGCGGCCACCCGGGGGCGCGCCCGCGGGCGGCGCGCGAGGCTGGCGGCGGGCCGTGCCGTCCGTCCTACCGCCGTTCTCCGCGCGGCCCCGCCAGGCTCCGTGCCCGGCGAGGACCGACCCGGAAGGCCCCCATGGACACCGACGACCTGACCGCCGACACCCTGCGCGCGCTGCGCACCGCCCGCCCGTACCCGGCGGTCTCGCTGACGATGCCCACCCATCGGCGGGAGCCGGACAACGCCCAGGACGCCGTCCGGCTGCGCAACCTGCTGGCCGAGGCCGAGCGCCGCATCGACGCCGACCCGGAGGCGTCCCGGCAGACCCGGATCGACCTGCACAAGCACCTGGAGCGGGCGGCGGCCGAGGTCGACCTGCGGCACTCCCAGGACGGGCTGGTGCTGTACGCGACCAGCGGCGAGCACCAGGTGTGGAGCCTGCCGCGCGACGTGCCCGAGCGGGTCGTGCTCAGCGACACCTTCCTGACCCGCAACCTGGTCGCCGCCAAGGCCCAGGCCAGCCCGTACTGGGTGCTCGCGGTCGCCGCCGACAAGGCCACCCTGTGGGCCGGCACCGGCGACACGCTGCAGCAGCACGAGGGGGACGGCTTCCCGGCCGCCCCTGAGGAGCTCCAGTGGGACGTCCAGCGCGAGGAACGGGTGGGCGACCAGCCGAGCACCTTCAGCGACGAGGAGACCCGGCGCTTCCTGCGCACGGTCGACGTCGCGCTGGCGGGCGTGCTGGGCCGGGACCGCCGGCCGCTGTACCTGGTCGGCCTCGCCCAGGCGGTCTCGCTGCTCCGCGAGGTGGGCGAGGCCGCCGCCGCCCCGGCCGGCACCGTGCTCAAGGGCGGTCTGGCGGACGGTCCGGACCGGGTGCTGCTCCAGGAGGTCGCGCCCGCGCGGGCCGCGTTCGCCCGGCACGAGTCCGACCGGGTCGGGGCCGCACTGGACGCCGCCCGCAGCCGCCGCACCTTCGCGGCCGGCCTGGACGAGGTCTGGGAGTCCGTCCGCGAGGGCCGCGCCGACCTGGTCGCGGTCGAGGAGCACTTCCAGCGCACCGTACGGCTCACCGACGGGCACCTGGCCCCGCTCGACGGCGGGCCGCTCGGCTGGGAGGAGGGCGTCCGCGAGGACATCGTCGACGAACTGGTGGAGGCCGCCCTCGACCGCGGCGCCGAGGTGGTCTTCCTGCCCGACGACGCGCTCGCCGAGCACGACCGGATCGCCGCCGTGCTGCGGTACTGACACCGCACGGCGGCCC
>NZ_JBHWBW010000629.1:0-3851 GCF_042735675.1 Kitasatospora sp. NPDC059571 | reverse complement strand
CCCATGCACTGGTCTGTGTCCTCCTGGGGTTCTTCCTGGCCGGTACGAGCATGGCGCCGGTCCGTGGGTCAGTGCTTGCGGTGGCGGCCGGTGCTGACCGGCTCGGCGGGCGTGTCGTCGCCCGCGGCCTTCTTCCGGCGCTCGCGGACGACCTCGACGAGGATCGGCGAGATCGAGATCAGGATGATCAGGGCCATCGCCGGGAGCAGGTACTTGTCGATCACCGGGGCCAGCGCGTCGCCGAAGAAGTAGCCGATGAGCAGCATCGACTCCGTCCACAGCACGCCGCCGACGACGTTCCAGACGAAGAAGGTGCGGGCCGGCATCTCCAGCGTGCCGGCGACCGGGTTGAGGAACGTCCGGACGATCGGGATGAAGCGGGCCATGACCACGGCCTTGGCCGGGCCGAACTTGTCGAAGTACAGCTCCGCCTTCATCACGTGCTCGCGGCGGAAGATCTTCGAGTCGGGCTTGTCGAACATCCGGGGGCCGACCCGGGCCCCGAGCAGGTGGCCCAGCTGGGCACCGGCGATCGCGCAGATCGGCGCACCGATCAGCAGCAGCGCGATCGGCATGCGAGCGCCCTCGCCGAGGACCGAGGACGCCGCGCTGGACGCGGCCACACCCCCCAGGATCAGCAGCGAGTCGCCGGGGAAGAAGAACCCGACCAGCAGGCCGGTCTCGGCGAAGATGATCGCGAGCAGGCCGAAGGCGCCCACCGACGCGATCAGCGATTTGGCGTCGAGGAGGTTGACGGCGAGCTGGTTGTAGTCCACGGGCGCAGGATAGCGCCCGCGGGTTGTGGGCAGGCTAAGCGGAGCGGTCGACTCCCCGGGCGGAGCCGCCGGGCCTGCGGTGTCCCGACTGGCGGGCCATGGGTGACCTCGGGGGGCGAGTCTGGGAAGATGGCACAGGTGTCCGGCCCGCGGTCGAGCCCCACCCTCTTCTCGTACCGCGAAACACGCCGAGTACCGGAGGCGTATCGAGCATCGGACAGCGTCGTCCGATCGCCCCACACCGACAGGAGCGGATTCGCATGCCCATCGCAACTCCCGACGTCTACAACGAGATGCTGGACCGGGCCAAGGCGGGCAAGTTCGCCTACCCGGCCATCAACGTCACCTCGTCGCAGACGCTGCACGCCGCACTGCGCGGCTTCGCCGAGGCCGAGAGCGACGGCATCATCCAGATCTCCACCGGTGGCGCCGAGTTCCTGGGCGGCCAGCACAACAAGGACATGGTGACCGGCGCCGTCGCGCTCGCCGAGTTCGCGCACATCGTCGCCGCCAAGTACGACATCACCGTCGCGCTGCACACCGACCACTGCCCGAAGGACAAGCTGGACGGCTACGTCCGCCCGCTGCTGGCGATCTCCGCCGAGCGCGTGGCCAAGGGCCAGAACCCGCTCTTCCAGTCGCACATGTGGGACGGCTCCGCCGAGACCCTGGCCGACAACCTGGCGATCGCCCAGGAGCTGCTGGCCCAGGCCGCCGCCGCCAAGATCATCCTTGAGGTCGAGATCACCCCGACCGGCGGCGAGGAGGACGGTGTCTCGCACGAGATCAACGACGAGCTGTACACCACCGTGAACGACGCGGTGCGCACCGCCGAGGCGCTCGGCCTGGGCGAGAAGGGCCGCTACCTGCTGGCCGCCTCGTTCGGCAACGTGCACGGCGTGTACAAGCCGGGCAACGTCGTGCTGAAGCCGGAGCTCCTCGCCGAGCTGCAGGCCGAGATCGGCAAGCAGTACGGCAAGACCGACCCGTTCGACTTCGTCTTCCACGGCGGCTCGGGCTCGACCGCGGAGGAGATCGCCACCGCGCTGGAGAACGGCGTCGTGAAGATGAACCTCGACACCGACACCCAGTACGCCTTCACCCGTCCGGTCGTGGACCACATGTTCCGCAACTACGACGGTGTGCTGAAGGTCGACGGCGAGGTCGGCAAGAAGAACACGTACGACCCGCGCACCTGGGGCAAGCTGGCCGAGGCCGGCATGGCCGCCCGCGTGCTCGAGGCCGCGCAGCAGCTGCGCTCGGCGGGCAACCGCCTGAAGTAAGGCCCATGGCCGACGAGGGTGCCCCCGGGAGTCTCTCCCCGGGGGCACCCTCGTTTGGGGCCCTCACAGGAAACCGCCTCGAATGTTTTCCACTGGGCCACCGTCGCACTTCGGCGGGGGGTCGGGTTGCTGCGCCGGCGAGGCTCGAACCCCGACCACCGGGGACGCCCCTCCAACCTGCTACACCCCGGGGCCGCCAGGTGACATTCGCGCTTTGATGCAAGGCACTTGACTTACTGTCACTTGTTCCGCGATGCCGGGTCGGGGCGGTCGGGCCGGCTGGACAGAAAGTCCTTTTCCAGCAGCACAATTGACCAAGCAGTCGGCCAGGACGGCTTTTGACAGGCGATGTTCGACGACACCTTCGGCGCATTCCTGCGGACTTCGCGCCCTTCTGAAAACATACCGTCACAACGGTATGGATTCTTGACATCGCACCGTCAGGTGGGAAGCAGCAGGTCGAGGAGCTCGTCGACCCGCTCGACCACGTCCATCCGGTCGTGGAGGACCCACGAGACGTGCTGGACGCCGAAGAAGGATGCCACCAACACCCTTGCAAGGGTGGCGGGTTCCCTGCCCGGGGGCAGCTCGCCGGCGTCTGCGGCCCGGGTCAGCAGCAGGGTGACGAAGGCGGCGTAGTCGACGAAGGGGGTGGGGAGTTCGGTCTCGATGACGGCCTGCTCGGCCTGCAGTCGGACGGCCGCGCGGGCCGCCGCGTCATCCCGCAGGCGCTGCGCGGTACCGCGGACCAGTGCCCGTACCGCGTCCAGCGGAGGGAGCCGGGGGTCCATCACCGCGGACGCGTTGCGGGTGGCGGTGTGATGGAAGGCCTCCACCAGCTCGACCGCCATCGCCTCCTTGTTGGGGAAGTGGAAGTAGACCGCCCCCTTGGTGGCCCCGGCGAGTTCGGCGATGTCCTGGATGGTGACGGACGGGAAGCCCCGGTCGGCGAAGAGCTCCGCGGCGGCGTCCAGGACGGCGGCGCGGGTCCGCACGGCGCGGGCCTGCCGGGGCCCGCCCTGCCCGACCACCGACCGCTTGGAACTCCCGCTGCCCGGTGCCGGATTGGTTGCCATGGCTCAGCCCTCCAGCGGGGCCCGCGGGCCCGCAATAACCCTGATTCCAGGAATCATACCGTCGCAAAGGTATTTTTCGCCGGACCCACACCCGCGCGGCGCGGAGAACGGGGAGCGCGCACCATGTCCTACGCCCCGGGAGGCGCCCACCACCGCGGTGGCGGCGGAGCTCCGTCCGGGCGGTCCGCTGCCGGATCGCCCGACAGTGGTTGACTGGAACGCATGAGCATTCACGAGAACCTGCTGGGCGGACCGCCGCCGACTCACCTGCCGGCCGAGCCCGGGCCGCTGGAGGCGCTGGCCCAGGGCGCCTCGCCCGCCGAGGTCGCGGCGGCGTTCCCGACCTCCTCGCTCGCCTGGGCGCAGCTGGCGGACGACGCCTTCGCCGGCGGCCGGGTCGTCGAGTCCTACGCCTATGCCCGGACCGGCTACCACCGGGGCCTGGACGCGCTGCGCCGGGCCGGCTGGAAGGGCCACGGCCCGGTGCCGTGGGAGCACGAGCCGAACCGCGGCTTCCTGCGCGCCCTGCACGCGCTGGGCCGGGCCGCTGCGGCCATCAACGAGAAGGACGAGGCCGAGCGCTGCTCGCAGTTCCTGCGCGACAGCTCCCCGACCGCGGCCGGCATGCTGGGCTGACCCGTCCTGGCGCCCGCCCGCCCCCGGGGCGGGCCGGGGGGGGCGGGGGGCCCCCGGCCAGCGCCGGCCGGGGGGCCCGG
>NZ_JBHWBW010000628.1:0-3868 GCF_042735675.1 Kitasatospora sp. NPDC059571 | reverse complement strand
GCGCCCCCCCCCCCCCGCGCCCCCTCAGAGGGGGCGAGAAGTCACTTGACTGTGACCTTGGCGCCCGCGCCCTCGAGCTGGGCCTTGGCCTTCTCGGCAACGTCCTTGGCGACCTTCTCCAGAACCTTCGCACCGGCGGTGTCGACGAGGTCCTTGGCCTCCTTCAGGCCGAGGGAGGTGAGGGCGCGCACCTCCTTGATGACCTGGATCTTCTTGTCGCCGGCACCGTCGAGGATGACGTCGAACTCGTCCTGCTCCTCAACAGCGGCCTCGGGGGCAGCAACGCCGCCGCCGGCGGCGATGGCGACCGGGGCAGCCGCGGTGACGTCGAACTTCTCCTCGAACGCCTTCACGAACTCGGAGAGCTCGATGAGGGTCATCTCCTCGAACTGCGCGAGCAGGTCTTCCTGGGACAGCTTCGCCATGATTGGCGTCCTTCCACTAATTCGGCTGGTGCCGGATGTACATGTCGGCGGGCGTACGGGCCCGCTAGAGGCTCCGCGGAGCAATTACTCCGCAGCGTCCTCGGCGGGAGCCGGCGTACCGGCACCGCCCTGCTCGACCTTGTCGCGCAGCGCGTCCACGGTGCGGACGAGCTTCGACGGCAGGGCCTGGAAGACCGCGGCAGCCTGGGAGGGCTTGGCCTTCAGGGCACCCGCCAGCTTGGCGAGCAGCACCTCGCGGGACTCGAGGTCCGCGAGCTTCTTGATCTCATCGGCGGACAGCGCCTTACCGTCAAGGACACCGCCCTTGATGATGAGAGCGGGGTTCTCCTTGGCGAAGTCACGCAGAGCCTTCGCCGACTCCACCGGGTCACCGGTGACGAAGGCGACAGCCGTCGGACCGGCGAACAGGTCGTCGAGCTCGGAGATCCCGGCCTCATTGGCCGCGATCTTGGTCAGCGTGTTCTTCACCACGGCGTACTGGGCGTTCTCCCCCAGCGAGCGACGCAGCGTCTTGAGCTGCTTCACCGTCAGACCGCGGTACTCGGTCAGCACGGCCGCGTTCGAGGCACGGAACTTGTCCGTGATCTCGGCGACGTCGGCAGCCTTGTCGGGCCTTGCCATAGGCTTACGCCTCCTTCCGTGATGTCGAAGTCGGGCCGACCTTGGAGCAGTCGACCATTCAACGCCTCGACACACCGGCCGGAAGGAAGCCCCAGCAGAAAACAGTGAGAGCCCCAGTGCGCAGGCGCACGGGGCTCTGAACGACCTCGACGGTCGAACGCGACGAATCGCAGCGGACCGGAAGTCCAAGCTCCAAACACTCCTGCGCGGGCTGCCTGCGAAATTCGCAGATCCTTCGGCTGCCTGCACCCATGGGCGCGGGCAAACAACCAGCGGTCTTTGGCAGGCACCACCGTACTCGAAACCCCGTGGACGGGACAAATCCGTTCCCGTGCGCGCCGCGCGGTCCGCCCTAGAGCGGCGGGAGGGCCTGTCCGGAGGCGTCCAGGGTGTCGGACTCGGCGGGCGCCTGGACGGAGAGCGGGCCGGCGAAGTCCGCGAAGCGCAGGGTGTCGTCCAGCTGCCCGGCGGCGCCCGACCCGGTGCGGTGCAGCTGGACGAGCTGGTCGCTGCCGTTCAGCCAGAGGTCGATGACGACCACGCCCCCGCCGCCGAGCGAGGCCAGCAGCGCCGTCCGGCGGTCCCGGTCCAGCTGGCTCTGCGCCGCCACGTACTCGGCGGCCGTGACGGTGACCCGGTAGTGCTGCACGGTGGCGTCGTCCAGCTGCTCCTCGCCGATCCGCTCCGGCGCGCCGGCCGCGACCGCGGCGGTCAGGGCCACCACCGGGTTGAGCCGGTCGACGGCGGCCGCGTACGGCACCTCGTGCACGCCGCCCGGGCCCGGCGCGGCGGTGAACCGCTCCCAGTGCCGGCCGCCCTGCCGGGCCGCGGTGGCCGCGTCGCCGCCGCGGTAGGCGGTGGTGTCCAGCACGATCACCTGTGCCGTGGTGCCCGGCCGCTTCAGCTGGAGCACCGTCTTCGGCGCCCAGAACAGCATCCCGGCCACCGTGTCCGAGCCCAGGTTGCCGGTGAAGCGCGCCCGCCGGGCACTGTGCATGGCCAGCTGGGCCGCCATCAGCACCCCGTGCGGAGAGCGGTCGGTGGGGCTGGGCAGCGCGGTCGGGCTCACCGGGCTGCTGCTGGGCGACGCTGCGGCCGTCCCGCCGCCCCGGCCGCTCCCGCAGGCCGCCAGCAGCACGACCAGCGCGGCGGCCGCAGCCGCCCGGCGCACCGTCCGTACCGCCATCCCGCCTCCCGCTGCCGTCGCCGTTGCCGTCCCCCACCCTGCCATGCCGGGGCCCGCCGGGACGCCGCGGCCCCGCAATGCCCGACGGGCCCGCACCCCGGAGAGGGGGTACGGGCCCGTCGGTACGGACTGCTGCTGCGCCCAGGACGCGGCTACGGTCGGAGCACGGGGGCTCAGACGGCGGCCGGGTCCTCCTCGACGAGGAGGTTGCGGGTGCGGTTCGGGTCGACCTGGATGCCGGGGCCCATGGTGGTGGCAACGGCGATCTTCTTGATGTAGCGGCCCTTGGCGGCGGCCGGCTTGGCCCGGAGGACCTCCTCGAGCGCGGCGCCGTAGTTCTCGACCAGCTGCTCGTCGGTGAAGGAGGCCTTACCGATGATCAGGTGCAGGTTCGAGTGCTTGTCGACGCGGAACTCGATCTTGCCGCCCTTGATGTCGTTGACGGCCTTCGCGACGTCGGGGGTCACGGTGCCGGTCTTCGGGTTCGGCATCAGGCCACGGGGACCGAGCACGCGGCCGAGGCGGCCGACCTTGCCCATGAGGTCCGGGGTGGCGACGACGGCGTCGAAGTCCAGACGACCCTTGGCGACCTCGTCGATCAGCTCGTCCGAGCCGACGATGTCGGCGCCGGCAGCACGCGCGGCCTCGGCACGGTCACCGGTCGCGAAGACCAGGACCCGAGCGGTCTTACCGGTGCCGTGCGGAAGGATCACGGTGCTGCGGACCATCTGGTCGGCCTTGCGCGGGTCGACACCCAGGCGCATGGCGACCTCGACGGTCGAGTCGAACTTGGTGGTCGACGTCTCGCGGGCGAGGCGGATGGCCTCGAGCGGGGCGTAGATGCGGCTGCGGTCGACCTTGGCGTCCGCGGCCTTGAGAGCCTTGCTGCGCTTCACTGCTTCTCCTGAAACTTGGGCCCCTCCTGCTCGTCAGCGGGCGAGGAGGGAGGAGTTCGTGGTGGAACGGGCCGCGCTCGGCCCTACCACGGGGACGACTGGGGCTGTCAGCCCTCGACGGTGATGCCCATCGACCGGGCGGTGCCGGCGATGATCTTCGCCGCGGCGTCCAGGTCGTTGGCGTTCAGGTCGGGGAGCTTCACGGTGGCGATCTCGCGGACCTGGGCGCCGGTGAGCTTGGCGACCTTGGTCTTGTGCGGCTCGCTGGAGCCCTTGTCGATGCCGGCGGCCTTCAGGATGAGGCGCGCGGCCGGCGGCGTCTTCGTGATGAAGGTGAAGGAGCGGTCGTCGTAGACCGTGATCTCCACCGGCACGATCATGCCGCGCTGCGACTCGGTCGCAGCGTTGTAGGCCTTGCAGAACTCCATGATGTTGACGCCGTGCTGACCCAGCGCGGGGCCGACCGGCGGGGCCGGGTTGGCCGCACCGGCGTTGATCTGGAGCTTGATAAGCCCCGTGATCTTCTTCTTCTTGGGAGGCATTTCTCTCCGGGTCCTTCCGAGAGGTGATTGCTGATGCGTCCGGCACCGGGGCGACACCCGGCCGCCAGGACACACATCGGACCAGGCTAACCGCTGATGCGGCCCTGGGCCAAAACGTCACCGGGGCGGGGGGGCGGGCCCGCCCCGCGGTCGCACTTAGGGGTGGTGTAGTATGGG
>NZ_JBHWBW010000627.1:0-3883 GCF_042735675.1 Kitasatospora sp. NPDC059571 | reverse complement strand
GGGGTGTACGGCGTGCCCGAGCCCACCTGGACGGGCGGGCCCCGGCCGGGGGGCCCGGCCGGGGGCGGGGGGGGGGCGGGCCCCCCAGTGCTCGGGGCGGGGGGGGGGCCCGGGCGGGCCCGGGCGCGGGCCGTGGTGGCGCCCGTCGCCCGGCGAGGGGTGTGGTCGGTGCCGGTCCGCCGGCCGTGGGGTCAGCGTCCGCCGCCGTCGAGGGCGGCGACCTCGCGGACGGCTGCGGCGATGGCGCGGAAGTCCTTCTTGAGGATCGCGCCGTGGTTGCTGGCGACCTTCGCGCTCACCTGGATGTTCGGGTTGCGGTCGGTCACCGCGTCGAGGCTGGTGCGGATCCGCTCCTGCTCGTCGCCGCGGCTGCCCAGGGACGATCCCGAGGCGACCACGTACCGCACCGGGACGGTGATGCCGTCCAGGACCGGGCCCAGCTCCCGCTCGCGGGAGATCCTGCCGAGCTCGATGTTGCAGTCCGCCATCTGATCGGGATTCATCCGCGGGGTCAGGCCCGTCGGGCGCAGCAGCGGCAGGAACCAGCCCCACTGCCGGAACTGCTTGCGGATCCGCTGTTCCATGGCCTCGTCCAGCCAGTCGTACGGGAACGCGCCGTCGACCAGCACCGCACCCAGGGCTCGCTCCGGGTTCCGGCCGGCCCAGTGTGCCGCGACGAACGCCCCGTAGGACCAGCCCACCACCAGGGCGCGGTCGACGCCCCTGGCCGCGAGGACCGCGTCGACGTCCCGGACGGCCGCCTCGAAGGAGTAGTCGGCCGAGCGTCCCGACCGCTTGCCGCGGGCCCGCTCGTCGTAGGTGATGTGCCGCCATCCCGTCCCCAGCTCGGCGACGGCCCGCCGCCAGTACCCCTGGGTGGCGAACTGGCCGTTGAGGTACACCACGGGGATGCCGGGCCCCCCGGTGTCGGTGACGGCCAGGGCGGTGTCGTCGACCGGCACCATGCCGGTCCACGCCGAGTCGGTCGAGGACGTGCTGCTCTTCGTCATGTCTTCCCCCTGAACGGGTCGGGCCTACAGGCTGCGGGCGGTGATGTTGCCGTGGGAGGTGGTGGCGCGGATGTCGAGTTCGGTGGTGCCGTTGTTCTTGAGGGCGTTGCTGATGCGGCCGGAGCCGGTACCGGCGTCCAGGGCGGCCGAGACCCCGGCGGCGGCGCCGACCTCGATGTCGCCGGACTGGGTGCGGAGCACGACCGCGCCGCGCACGGCCTCGGTGATCCGGATGCTGCCCCGTGCGGTGCTGATCTCCGCGGGGCCGTTCAGCCGTCCGACCTCGATGTCGCCGTCGACCGCGGTGAGGCGGACGCTCGCGGCCTCGTCGATCTTGATCTGGCGGTACGCGCCCTCGAAGGCGACGTCGCCGAGGCGGCCGACGCCGCGGAGCTCGCAGCCGGCGGTGCTGACCTCGATGCGGGAGTCGGCGGGCAGCTGGACGGTGACCTCCAGGGATCCGGAGGGACCGAAGAGCTGGTTCTTGGGCTCCGGGGCCTCGATCCGCAGGACGCCGTCGGCGAAGGAGACGGTGGTGCGCCCGGCGGCGTCGACGTCGCGGCTCCTGGCGGGGTTGGCCGGCAGGACCTCGACGGTGGCGTCGGCGCGGTCGGCGGCGATGAACTGGACGCGCCCGGCGGGGAGGGCCAGGACGGCGGAGATCGGGGCGGCGGTGTCGAACTTCTGCATCGTGCTCTCCTGTGCTCGCTCACTGTTTCTGACATTGGAAACGCTACGTTGCTTTCCAAAACCCGTCAACGAAGTCGTTGCACATTGAGCACATTACTCCAGCTCAAGGCCGTCAAATTGTTGCAATGACCCTGCGGGTAACGCAACGGTGCTCACACAGACCATTGCAATGGCTGTGGAGTGAACGCTATGGTGCGGCAATCGAGGACCGCCGCGAGGGACCACCGAGGAGAAGGCGATGCCAGGAGGCAGGCTCACCCAGCAGGAACGTCGGCAGATCGCGCTGGGGCTGGCCGACAGCCTCCCCTACGCCGAGATCGCCCGCCGTCTCGACCGTCCGACCTCGACGATCACGCGCGAGGTGATGCGCAACGGCGGCCCCACCGACTACCGCGCCGACCTGGCCCACCGCGCCACCGAGCACCGCACCCACCGGCGCAGGCCCCGCGCCCCCCGGACGCCGGAGCCCCTCCCCCGGGTGCCCGGACGCGACGCCGCGGCCGTGGCCGCGTACGAGGAGACGCTCACCACCGTCCTGATGGCCTCGGGCCTGCCCAGGATGACGGCCCGGGTGCTGACCTGCCTGTTCACCACCGACGAGGGCAGCCTCAGCGCGTCACAGCTCGCCCGGCGCCTCGAGGTCAGCGCCGCCTCGGTCTCCAAGGCGATCACCTTCCTGGAGAGCCAGAGCCTCGTCCGCCGGGAACAGGACGAGCGCCGCCGCGACCGCTACGTCGTCGACGACGAACTCTTCTACCAGGCAACGATCGCCGGCGCCCGGGCCAACGACCGGCTCGTGGAGACCGCCCGCCGCGGCGTCGCCGTCCTCGGCCCCCGCACCCCCGCCGCCGAGCGTCTGGAGAACGTCGCCCGCTTCCTCGACTTCATCAGCGAGAGCATCGTCCGCGCCGCCGACCAGGCCCGGGAGGTCCTCCACGGCACTCGCGACACGACCTCGGCCGACACCGCCCGACCGGGTCCGTGACCGCCGGTCCCGGCGGTGCGGCGGACGGCGGCCCCGCGGGCCCCTCCTGGTGCGCGGCGGCCAGGAGGGGGACAGTGGAAGGGCACGGCCCGGACGGGAGGCAGCCAGGGGGGTCAGCGGGAGGTCCGCGATGACCTTTGTACAGATCGTGGAGTGCCGCACCGAGCGGCCCGACGAACTCAACCGGCTCATGGACAGCTGGATCGAACAGACCAGGGGCAGGCGCACGGCCACCCACTCGATGGTCGGCGCGGACCGGGAGGACGCCCAGCACATCGTGGAGATCGTCGAGTTCCCCTCGTACGAGGCGGCGATGCGCAACTCCGGGCTGCCGGAGACCGACCGGATCTTCCAGGAGATGGTGGCGCTCTGCCAGGAGCCGCCCACCTTCACCAACCTGGACATGGTCCGCAGCGACCAGTTCCACAAGGAGGCGGCGCGCCGACTGCTGCTGGAGCCGCCGACCGGCGACATGTCCGCCATCGACGAGCTGCTGGCACCGGACTACCGCGACCACGACCCGTCCATGGACGGTGACACGGTCGGCCCGGCGGCCGTCAAGGAGATGATCGAGGGCTACTGCAAGGCGTTCGACTTCACCTTCGACATCAAGAGCCAGATCGCCGAGGGCGACCAGGTCGCCACCCGCTGGGTCTGGCGCGGCACGCACATCGGCGAGTTCATGGGGATGCCGGCCAGCGGCCGCACGGTGGAGACCGCCGGGATGACGATCTGGCGGTTCGAGGACGGCAAGGCGATGGAGGGCTGGTGGAGCTGGGACTCCGTCGGCATGATGAAGCAGATGGGGATGATGCCGGGCTGACCGACACCCCGTCAGCACCGGCCGGTAGGCTCGGCCGGATGTTCATCCTGGAACTGACCTACACCGCACCGCTCGACCGGGTCGAGGCACTGCTCGCCGACCACGTGGCCTGGTTGGAGCGGAACTACGCCGCCGGCGTCCTGCTGGCCTCCGGGCGCAAGGTGCCGCGCGACGGCGGGGTGATCGTGGCAGCCGGGGACGACCGGGCCGCGATCGAGCGGCTCGCCGCGGACGACCCGTTCAGCCGGGCCGGCATCGCCGAGTACCGGATCACCGAGTTCATCCCCACGATGACGGCGCCCGAGCTGGCGGGCCACCGCCGCACCCTGCCGTCCTGACCCGCTGCCACGACCGCCGCGGCCGTCGGCCCCACGC
>NZ_JBHWBW010000626.1:0-3898 GCF_042735675.1 Kitasatospora sp. NPDC059571 | reverse complement strand
CAGCCACCAGCTTCGCCGCGTCCGCCAGCGACATCACCCCTGCGACATGCGCCGCCGCAAGCTCACCGATCGAGTGCCCGGCCAGCACATCCGGGGTCAGACCCCACGACTCCAGCAGCCGGAAGAGCGCAACCTCCAGCGCGAACAGCGCCGGCTGCGTGTACCCCGTCTCATCGATCAGCTCCCCGTCCGCGATCGCCTCGCGCAGCGGGCGGTCCAGCAGCGGGTCCAGCTCGGCGCAGACCGCATCGAACGCATCCGCAAAGACCGGGAAGGATGCGTACAGCTCCTCCCCCATCCCCGCCCGCTGACTGCCCTGACCGGTGAACAGGAACGCCGTCCGCCCCTCCACCACCGAACCGTGGACCGCGTTCGCACCCGATCCACCCGCGGCCAGGGCCCGGAGGCCGGCCAGCAGCTCTGTCCGGTCCTCGGCGACCACGGCTGCCCGGCGTTCGAGCGACGCCCGGCCGACCGCCGCGGAGAACGCCAGGTCGGCGGGCCGGACCTCGGGCTCCTGCTCGATGGCCGTGATCATCCGCTCGGCCTGGGCCCGCAGAGCGTCCTCGCTCTTGGCCGACAGCACCACCGGCACCACCGGCGGTTCAAGAGCCTCCGAGGGCGCCTCGTCCACCGTCGGAGCCTGCTCCAGGATCGTGTGGGCGTTCGTGCCGCTGATGCCGAAGGCGGAGATGCCCACGCGGCGCGGGCGGCCGGTCTCCGGCCAGTCGACGTTCTCGGTCAGCAGCGAGACGCTGCCGGCCGTCCAGTCGACGTGCGGGGTCGGCTCGTCGACGTGCAGCGTCCTCGGCAGGACGCCGTGCCGCATCGCCATGACCATCTTGATCACACCGGCAGCACCGGCCGCAGCCTGGGTGTGACCGATGTTGGACTTCACCGAACCGAGCCAGAGCGGCCGGTCCTCGGCACGTGCCTGGCCGTAGGTGGCGAGCAGCGCCTGCGCCTCGATCGGGTCACCGAGTCGCGTGCCCGTGCCGTGCGCCTCGACCGCGTCGATCTGGTCCGCCGTCAGACCGGCACTGGCCAGGGCCTGACGGATCACCCGCTGCTGCGACGGGCCGTTCGGGGCCGTGAGGCCGTTGGACGCACCATCCTGATTGACCGCGCTGCCGCGCACGACCGCGAGCACCGGGTGGCCGTTGCGCCGAGCGTCCGAGAGCCGCTCCACGAGGAGCATGCCCGCACCCTCGCCCCAGCCCGTACCGTCCGCCGCACCCGCGAACGCCTTGCACCGGCCGTCCACCGACAACCCGCGCTGCCGACTGAACTCCACGAACAGATCCGGCGTCGACATCACCGTCACACCACCCGCCAGCGCAAGATCGCACTCACCGTTGCGCAGCGCCTGCACCGCCAGGTGCAGCGCCACCAGCGACGCCGAGCACGCCGTGTCCACCGACACCGCCGGGCCCTCCAGACCGAAGGTGTAGGAGAGACGGCCGGAGACGACGCTCGTCGCCGTGCCGGTCAGCCGGTGGCCCTCGACCCCTTCCATGCCGTCCACCAGCAGGTTCGCGTAATCCTGGCCGTTGGTGCCGACGAAGACACCCGCCTGGCTGCCGCGCACCGAGGCCGGGTCGATCCCCGCCCGCTCGAAGGCCTCCCAGGAGGTCTCCAGCAGCAGCCGCTGCTGCGGGTCCATCGACAGCGCCTCGCGCGGCGAGATCCCGAAGAACCCGGGGTCGAACTGCGTCGCCCGGTCCAGGAATCCGCCCTCGCGGGCGTACGTGGTGCCCTGGTGGCTGGGGTCCGGGTGATAGAGCGACTCGATGTCCCAGCCGCGGTCGGTCGGGAAGTCGCCGATCGCGTCCCCGCCGGTCAGCAGCAGCTGCCACAGCTCCTCGGGGGTGTTGACCCCGCCCGGGAAGCGGCAGCTCATCGCGACGATCGCGATCGGCTCGTCGGCCACCACGGCGGGCAGGACCGCGGTCGGTGCGAGGGCCGCCGAGCGGCCGCCCAGAAGTTCGACACCGAGGTGGTCGGCGAGGGCGGCGGCCGACGGGTAGTCGAAGACCAGCGTCGCCGGCAGGCGCAGTCCGGTCGCCGCGTTGAGCCGGTTGCGCAGGTCGACCGCGGTCAGCGAGTCGAAGCCCAGCTCCTTGAACGCCCGGCCCGCCTCCACCGCCTCCGCCCCGGCATAGCCGAGGACGGCGGCCACCTGGCCGCGGACGACGTCCAGCACGGCGCGGCCCCGCTCCGTCTCCGACAGTCCGGCGAGGCGCTGCGCCAGCGAGGACTCGCCGACACCGGCCTGCTCGGACGAGGCGAGGGCCGCGTCCATCACCGTGCGGGCCTCGGGAATCTCGTCGAACAGCCGGCTCGCCCGCACCGCGGCGGTCTCACCGGCAACCCGGTCCCAGTCCACCGCAGCGATCGTCAGGGCGGTGTCGCCCTGGTCGAGCGCATACTGCAGGGCCGAGATCGCCAGCGCGGGCGCCATACCGACGACACCGTCACGGCGCAGCCGATCGGCAACAACCTCCTCGGTCGCGAGCCCTGCCTCGGCCCAGGCACCCCAGGCGATCGAGGTGGCGGGCAGCCCGTCCGCCCGGCGCTGCTCCGCGAGCGCGTCGAGATAGGCGTTGGCCGCGGCGTAGTTGCCCTGGCCGGCACTGCCGACCGAACCCGCCATCGAGGAGAACAGCACGAACGCCGACAGGCCATGCCCGACCGTCAGCTCGTGCAGATTCCGAGCCGCCTCCACCTTCGGACGAGCCACCGACGCGAACCGCTCCCCGGTCAGACCGTCGACCACACCGTCATCCAGCACACCCGCCGTGTGGAACACCGCCGACAGCTCGAACTCCGCCAACAGCGCCGCCAGCGCCCCACGGTCGGCCACATCACACGCCACCACCGTCACCGCGACACCGAGCTCGGACAGCTCGTCCCGCAGCTCGACCGCACCCGGCGCATCCAGGCCCCGACGACTCGTCAGCACCAGACGCTCCGCACCACCCCGGGCCAGCCAACGCGACACCTCCGCACCCAGCGCACCCGTACCACCCGTCACCAGCACCGTCCCCGACGGCGACCACGACGAGCCCTCACCACGCGGCGCACGCACCAGACGGCGCCCGAACACACCCGACGCACGGACCGCGACCTGATCCTCGCCACCGGCCAGCACACCCGCCAGCCGGGCAAGGACCCGACCGTCGAGCACCTCCGGCAGATCGACCAGACCACCCCACCGCTCCGGATGCTCCAACGCCACCACCCGGCCCAGACCCCACACCTGCGCCTGCACCGGATCGGCCACCCGCTCCGACCGGCCCGTCGCCACCGCACCACGCGTCACACACCACAGCGGCGCATCGATCGCGGCGTCACCCAGCGCCTGCACCAGCGTCAGCGTCGCCACCGGCCCGCCGATCTCGGCGAGGAACGACACCACGCCCGCAAGGGACGTGCCGTCAGCGACGGCCTCGCGCAGCAGCTCCGCAACGGCCCCGCGGTCGGCGGCACCGTCGACCTCCACCCGGCGGACGCCGATCCGGCGCCCGGCCAGCAGCTCCTCCAGGCCCGTCACCGCAGCGTCGTCGTGACCGGCCGGCACCGCCAGCAGCCAGGTGCCGGACAACGTGCCCGTACCGGCCTCGGCGACCGGCTTCCAGCTGATCCGGTAGCGCCAGCCGTCCACGGTGGACTGCTCGCGGCTCTGACGGCGCCAGGCCGCCAGCATCGGCAGGACGGCGCCCAGTTCGCTGCCGCCCTCGACCTCCAGGGTCGCGGCGAACGCAGCGAGGTCCTCACTCTCGACCGCGTCCCAGAAGCGGGCGTCCTCGGGGTCGACCGGAGCCCCCGCCCGCGTGGGCGGGGTCGGCTCCAGCCAGTAACAGTCCCGCTGGGAGGGGGTGGTCGGGAGTTAGAGCGT
>NZ_JBHWBW010000625.1:0-3902 GCF_042735675.1 Kitasatospora sp. NPDC059571 | reverse complement strand
GTCAACGTCCTATGGGCCCTGATCCGTGACCGACGGTGCTACCAGGTCACACCGCCAGTCACCGCCACCGCTTGACAACGACATTAGGAAGCGTCCAGCTCCGCGAGGTCGGCGGCGTCCAGCACCAGTGCCGCGGCGGCGGCCGAGTCGCGGGCGGTCTCCGGCCTGCTGGAGCCCGGGATCGGGATCACCACCGGGGACGCGGCCAGCATCCAGGCCAGGCAGACCTGCTGCGGACTCACCCCGTGCCGCGCCGCCACCCGAGCGAACGCGCCGTGCGCGGAGCCCAGTTCACCGGCGCGGTGGATGCCGCCCAGCGGGCTCCAGGGCAGGAAGGCGATGCCGAGCTCGTCGCAGAGCCGCAACTCCGGCTCGCTGGAGCGGAACGCGGGCGAGTACTGGTTCTGCACCGACACCAGCCGGCCGCCGAGGATCTCGTTCGCCTCGCGGATCTGCGCCGGGTCGGTGTTCGAGACCCCGGCCATCACGATCTTCCCCTCGTCCAGCAGCTCGCGCAGTGCACCCACCGACTCGGCGAACGGGACCCTCGGGTCGGGGCGGTGGAACTGGTAGAGCCCGACGGCCTCGACACCGAGCCGGCCGAGCGAGGCCTCGCAGGCGCGGCGCAGGTGCTCCGGCGAGCCGTCCAAGGTCCAGCTGCCGTCGCCCGGCCGCCGGTGGCCGCCCTTGGTGGCGACCAGGACGTCCTTGCCCCGCGGGTGCGTCGCCAGCGCCTTGGCCACCAGCGACTCGTTGTGCCCGACCTCGTCGGCGTACAGGTGGTAGGCGTCGGCCGTGTCGATCAGGGTCACGCCGGCGTCGATCGCGGCGTGCAGGGCGGCCAGCGACTGCGCCTCGTCCGGGCGGCCCTCGATCGACATCGGCATGGCCCCCAGGCCGATGGCGCTGACCTCGACGGAGCCGATACGGCGGGTCTGCATGCGTGCGTACCTCTTCGTGGGGAGTGTCCGCGCACCGGTCCGTGCGGCGGTTCCCCCAGCCTCGTCCGACGGGCGGGCGTGCGTCCAATAGAAGAATGCGAACGGACTCAGCGCCTGGGACGATGAATTGTGGAAATCCGCCATCTCGAGTACTTCGTCGCCGTCGCTGAGGAGCGTCACTTCACGCGTGCCGCACGGCGGTTGATGGTCTCGCAGTCCGGGCTGTCCGCGTCGATCCGCTCGCTGGAGCGCGAGCTCGGCGCTCCGCTGTTCGTCCGCACCACACGCAGCGTGCAGCTCACCGGCGCCGGACAGGCGCTGCTCGGCGAGGCCTGCCGGGCGCTGGCGAGTGTCCGGGCGGCGCGCGAGGCGGTCGCCGCCGTACAGGGCCTGCTCCGCGGGACGCTGTCGGTCGGCACGGAGCAGTGCATCAGCGGCGCCCATGTGCCGTCCCTGCTGGCAAGGTTCCGGGCCGAGCACCCGGAGGTCGAGGTGCTGCTCCGGCAGACCGGGTCGCGGGAGCTGGTCGAGGCGGTCGCCACCGGCCGGCTCGACCTCGCCTTCGTCGCCCTGTCCGGCGAGCCCCCGGAGGGGGTGCGCCTGCTGCCGCTGGCCGTCGAGCCGATGGTGCTGCTCTGCCACCCGGGCCATCCGCTGGCCGGCGGCCCGGCCCCGGACTGGGCCCGGCTGGCCCGGGAGCCGTTCGTCGACTTCCACCCGGACTGGGGCGCCCGCGGCCTGACCGACCTGGCGTTCGCCACGGCGGGCGTGCCGCGCCGGGTCGCCCTGGAGGTGAACGACGTACACAGCCTGTTGGAACTGGTCGGGCACGGCCTGGGCATCGCCGTGGTGCCCCGCCCGATCGCCGGCAAGCCGCAGGCCGCCGCCCTGTGCACGCTGCCGCTGCCCGGCGCCGGAGCCCGCTGGCAGGTGTCGGTGGCCCTTCCGGACCAGGAGCGGACCGGACCGGCCGCCCGCGAACTTCTCGGCTACCTCGCGCTGCCCGGCGCCTGAGCCACCGCCCGGCCCGTCCGGCCCGGCCCTCCCGTGCCGCAGCACGTCACCGGCGACCCCTACGATGGCCCGCATGAACACAGGGGGGCCGGAAGCGCGGCTCATCGACGGCCGTTTCGAACTGGTGGAGCGCCTCGGCGGCGGAGGCATGGGGCTGGTGTGGCGTGCCCGCGACACCGCCCTGGAGCGCGAGGTCGCGCTGAAGGAGGTGCGCCCGCCGGACCCGGCCATGCTCGCCGCCGACCCGGCCGCCGCCCACGAGCTGCGCGAGCGGGTGCTCCGCGAGGCCCGGGCACTCGCCCGCCTCCAGCACCCCAACGTCGCGGTCATCCACCACATCGTCGACGGCGCCGAGCACCAGCACCCGTGGCTGGTCATGGAGCTGATCAGCGGCGGCTCGCTGGCCGACCGGCTGAGCCGCGGCCCGCTGGACGTGCCCGAGGCGGCCCGGATCGGCCGCGGCGTGCTCTCCGCACTGCGCGCCGCGCACGCCGCCGGGATCCAGCACCGCGACGTGAAGCCGGGCAACGTCCTGCTGCGCCCGGACGGCACGCCGGTGCTCACCGACTTCGGCATCGCCGCGATGCAGGAGGCGACCGCACTCACCGCGACCGGTTCGCTGATCGGCTCGCCCGAGTACATCGCCCCCGAACGGATCCGCGGTCAGGAGGGCAACCCGTCCTCCGACCTGTGGTCGCTCGGCATGATGCTGTACGTCGCGGTCGAGGGCCACCACCCGCTGCGGCGCGCGACCACGCTGGCGACCCTGGCCGCGGTGATGGACGAGCCGCTGCCGCCGCCGACCCGCTGCGGCCCGCTCGGCCCGGTGCTCTCCGCCGTGCTCGCCCGCGACCCGGCGGTCCGCCCGGACGCGGCGCAGCTGGACCGGCTGCTCGCCGCCGCCGAGCAGGCGCCCGCCGGCGGCCCGGCGGGCGGCTACGTGCAGACCAGCCTCGACACCCCGTACCCGCAGGGAGGCCCGGGCCCGTCGTCCGCCTGGGCGCCGGGCGGCTTCGGCGGCGGCTCCTCCGGCGGGACACCGAACCCGTACACGGCCGGCCAGGGCTCCGGGCAGACGCCCAACCCGTACGCGACCGGTCCCGGCTCGGGCCCGACCGCGAACCCGTACGGCGCGCCGGCGCAGCCGGGCGCGGTGACCGCGGGTTCGTTCGGGCAGGTTGGGCCGTACGGGGGAAGCGGTCAGGTCACCAACCCGTGGACGCCGGGCGGTTCGGGCGCGGAGCGGCCGAAGCGGGGTGCCCGGACGGGTGTGATCGCCGCCTCGGTGGCGGTCGCGGTGGTGGTCGCGGGCGGCGTGGCGTGGAAGTTCGCGCCGGGGACGGCCAAGAAGAACACGGCCGGGCACAGCAGCACCGCCGGTACGACCGCGGGCACCACGGCAGGTGCCACGGGTGGCACCGGCACGTCCGCGCGGCCTACCACGGCGGCCACCGCCACCGGGTCGACCGGCGCCCCGAAGGCCGCCCCGAAGGACCTGATCACCCCGGACGGCGTGCGCACCGCGATCGCGGCGCTCACTCCGGTGATGGGCACCGGCAAGGTCTACAAGCTGGTCGTCTACCCGCAGTACGCCATCGCGGACGCGCCGACGGCGGCGAACCCGAAGGAGTACGACTCCTTCCAGTACCGCAACGGCCGGGCCAGCAAGGACGACATGGGCGGCACGGAGATCGGCGACGACCAGCCGGTGGACCTCTCGGTCTACGACTGGAGCATCATCCCGTCGCTGCTCCAGAAGGCGCAGGCGACCCTGAACGTCACCAATCCGACCAGCCGCTACCTGATCATCGGGCCCGACCTGTTCGACAACAAGCCGGTGATCAGCGTGTACCTGAGCAACGACCACAGCAACAGCGGGTACCTGGAGACGGACCCGCACGGCAACGTGGTGCGGACCGTCCCGGCCGAGTAGCCGAAGGGGCCCGC
>NZ_JBHWBW010000624.1:0-3907 GCF_042735675.1 Kitasatospora sp. NPDC059571 | reverse complement strand
GCTGCGGACCTGAGTCCGGGGCGGCCCGCAGCCGGGGACGGCCGTGCGGCGCTCAGACCAGGCCGGCGAGGAGCTCGGCGACCGGCTTGCGGCGGCCGGTGAAGAACGGCACCTCCTCGCGGACGTGCAGCCGGGCCCTTGACGGGCGCAGGTCACGCATCAGGTCCACGATCCGGTGCAGCTCGTCCGCCTCGAAGGCGAGCAGCCACTCGTAGTCGCCGAGCGCGAAGGAGGCGACCGTGTTGGCCCGGACGTCCGGGTAGCCGCGGGCCATCATGCCGTGCTCGGCGAGCATCGCCCGGCGCTCCTCGTCGGGCAGCAGGTACCACTCGTAGGAGCGCACGAACGGGTAGACGCACACGTAGTCGCGGGCGCGCTCGTCGGCCAGGAAGGCCGGGATGTGCGACTTGTTGAACTCGGCGGGGCGGTGCAGCGCCATGTTCGACCAGACCGGCTCCAGGGCGCGCCCGGCGGCGGTGCGGCGGAAGCGGTTGTAGGCCTCCTGGAGGTCGTCCGAGTTCTCGGCGTGCCACCAGATCATGACGTCGGCGTCGGCCCGCAGGCCGGAGACGTCATAGGTGCCGCGCACCGTGACGTCCTTGGCGTCGAGCTGCGCGAACAGCTCCTCCACCTCGGCGGCGAGGGCGGCGCGGTCCTCCGGCAGCTCGCCCTTGAGCTTGAACACCGACCACATGGTGTAGCGGATGACCTGGTTCAGGTCGCGGGCCTTCTTCTTCGCGGGCTGCTGTTCAGTGGACTCAGTCATGCGCCCATTGTCCCTTCCGTACGGGCGGCGCCGGCCGCCGGGGTCAACACGTCGTTGACGGCGCGGCGGGCGCCGGCGATGCACGCCGGGATGCCCACGCCGTCGTACGCGGCGCCGCAGAGGGCGAGGCCGCCGACCCGCGCCACGGCCGCGCGGATCCGCCCGACCCGGTCCAGGTGCCCGACCGGGTACTGCGGCAGGCCGCCCGCCCAGCGGGTCACCGCGGTCGCGTACGGCCGGGCGCGCAGCCCCACGGCGCGCTCCAGGTCGGCGAGCGAGCGGGCCACCAGCTCCTCGTCCGGCAGGCCGAGCACGGCCTCCTCGCGGTGCCGGCCGAGCGAGGTCCGCAGCAGGAAGGAGCCGGGCGCGGCGGCGCCCAGCCAGCCCCACTTGTTGGAGGAGAAGGTCGCCGCCTTGATGGCGCGGCCGTCCACCGGCGGCACCAGCAGGCCGGACCCCTCGGGCGGCACGGCCAGCTCCGCGCGGTGGAAGGCCATGGTGACCAGGGCCATCCCGGCGTACTCGATGCCGGCCAGCTCGGCGGCGGCGGCCGGGGCGTCGGGGCGCAGCAGCGCGGCGGCCTGCGGGGCGGGCACGGCCAGCACCACCGCGTCGGCGTGCAGCACCTCGCCGCGGGTGACCACCCGCCAGCCCTCGGGGGTGCGGCGCAGCTCGTCCACCGGGCTGTCCGTGCGGACCACCGCGCCGGCCCGGGCCAGGTGCGCGGCGACCGCCCCGGGGAGGGTGCCGATGCCGCCGCGGATGCCCTGGAAGACCGGGCCGCCGCCCTGCGCGCGTTCGGTCAGCCGCCGCACCCCGGCGGCCAGCGGGCCGCCGTCCCGGGCGATCGGCAGCAGCTGCGGAACGGCCGCGCGCAGCGAGATCTCCGAGGTCTGCCCGGCGTACACGCCGCCGAGCAGCGGCTCGACGAGCCGGTCGACCACCTCCTGGCCGAGCCGGGAGGCGACGTAGGCGCCGATGGTGGCGTCGTCGTCGACCGGTGGGCCGGGCCGTTCGTCCCGGGCGCGGGCCAGGCCCTCGGGGGTGAGCACGCCGGAGGCGGCGAGCGCGTCGAGGTCGCCGGGCACGCCCATGACCTGCCCGGCGGGGATCGGGTGCAGCCCACCCCTGGTCCAGATCGCGGCCCTGGCGGTGCTGGGCGGTTCCAGCTCCCCGCCCAGCCCGACCGCCCGGGCCAGGTCGACCGCCTCGGGCCGGCGCGCCAGCACCGACTCGGCGCCGAGGTCCACCCGGACCCCGCCGACCTCGCCCGGCATGAGCTTGCCGCCGACCCGCTCGGACGCCTCCAGCACCGTCACCCGGCACGGCCCGTCACCGAGGAACACCGCTGCGGCGAGCCCGGCGATACCGCCGCCGACCACCACGACATGAGGATCTGCCATGTCAGCGAGTCTCCCACCCCTTATCCGGCGGGCCGCGGACGGTGGGTGCGGCAACCCGTCCTCCGGGCCGGGCGGCCGGGCTACGATCGGGCCATGGCCGACATCCTGGCGGTGACCACGACGACCGACGACCCCGAGGCGGCGGCCGCGCTGGCCCGCTCGGCCGTGGCGGCCCACCTGGCCGCCTGCGCCCAGGTGGACGGGCCGATCACCTCGGTCTACCGCTGGCAGGGCGGGGTCGAGACGGCCCGGGAGTGGCGCGTCGTGCTCAAGACGACGGCCGACCGGTACCCGGCGCTGGAGGCGCACCTGCGCGCCGGGCACGCGTACGAGGTGCCCGAGGTGGTCGCCGTCCCGGTGGTCGCGGGCAGTGCCGACTACCTGGCGTGGGTCCGGGCCGGAACGGCCGCGGACTGAACGCCCCCGCCCGTCCGTCCGGTTGACGCGGCGTCCGGCCGGACGCCGAGGCCGGCCCGAACGGACGGACCGTCAGTTCCCCTACATCCGAACGAGTCCGGGACGTGACCGAGTCGGAACCGCGCGCGGGGAGCCGATCGGCCGGTGATCCCGTCCAATGGTCCGACCGAACGGAAACCGTGGACGGGGAGGACCGTGGGATGAGGGATCGGGGCAGACGGGCGCTGGCGGGAGCCGCGCTCACGGCGGTGCTGCTGAGCGGGTGCAGTGCACAGGGGTCGTCCAGCGGGTCCGACGCGGCCAGGCCGGCCGACGCGGCGGCGCCCGCGCAGCCGGCTCCGCCGAAGGCCGCGGCGACCGGCGCGGCCGGCGCCGGGGCGGCGGACGGGAAGGCGGGGACGCCGGCGGCCGACGCGACGGCCGGCCGGGCGATCGCGTACACCGGCCGGATGGTGCTGGAGAGCACGGACCCGGAGCGGGCGGCGGACGGGGCCCGGCAGCTGGCGGTGGCCGGCGGCGGCTTCGTCGGCGGCGAGTCGCAGTCGGGCGGCGCCCAGTCGTACACCGCCCAGCTGGTGCTGCGGGTGCCGTCGGCCGGCTACCAGAAGACGCTGGACGCGCTGGCGGGGCTCGGCACCGTGGTGTCCCGGAACAGCCAGGCCGACGACCTGACCCAGCAGGTGGTCGACGTGGAGAGCCGGGTGAAGACCCAGCAGGCGTCGGTGGACCGGGTGCGGGCGCTGCTGGCGGACGCCAAGTCGCTCGGCGACGTGGTCTCGCTGGAGGGCGAGCTGACCCGGCGGGAGGCGGACCTGGAGTCGCTGAAGCGCCAGCAGCAGGAGCTCGCCGCGCAGACCTCGCTCTCCACCATCACGTTCGACGTGCACCGGCCGGCCCGCACCGCCGAGGCGCCGAAGCCGGTGCACCGGGGCTTCTGGGCCTCGGTCGGCCACGGCTTCGCGGGCGGCTGGCACGTGCTGTGGGCGGTGCTCCGGGGCCTGGCGATCGCGCTGGCCGCGCTGGCGCCGTTCCTCGTGGTGCTCGCCCCGGTGGCGTGGCTGGTGCGCCGGTGGCTGCGGCGCCGGCCCGCGCGGCCGGCCCCGGCCCAGGCGTCGGCCGGCATCTGGGCGGCTCCCGGTCCGTACCCGGGTGTCCCGGCCCAGGGCCCCGCGCCGTACGCCGCTCCGGCCCGCGCCCAGCAGGCGCCCGGCCCCGACCCGGCGCCGACCCGGACCCCGGCGAAGGACCCGGAGGAGGACCCGGAGGACGCCGCGCAGTGAGCGGGCGCACCGCGGCCGGCACCCCGCCCGGGGGTGCCGGC
>NZ_JBHWBW010000623.1:0-3918 GCF_042735675.1 Kitasatospora sp. NPDC059571 | reverse complement strand
CCGGCCCGCCCGAGGTGGCGGGCCGGGTGCGCGGCGCGGTGCTGCTGGCCGGGCGCTCGCTGCGGCTGCTGCGGGCGCCCCGGCCGGACTGAGCGGGGCGCGGGGCCGGCGGAGCGCTCCCGGCGGCCCCGGGCGCACCGCCGCACCCGAACGGCGCAACGCCCCGTGCACCCCTCGCGCACCTCCCGCGCCGCCCGCACCGGGCCCGCCCGGCCGGAAGTCGCCGTAAGGTCCGTAAAACCTGGTGAGAAATGACGGGGCAGCGGCTTACCCTCTGGCCGATGTCCACGAACCAGCCCCCCGCCGTCCGGCGCCGGTCCACGGTGCGCTCCCTGCTGCGCCTGTGGCCCTACGCCAGGACCGCCCGCTGGCGGATCGCCGGCTCCACCGCCGCCGCGCTGCTCGCCTCGACCAGCGTGCTGGCGGTCCCGGTCGTGCTGCGCCGGATCGTCGACGGGCCGATCGCCCGGCACGACCTCGCCGCGCTCTGGCCGCTGGTCGGCGTGCTCCTGGTGCTCGGACTCGCCGAGGCCGGGCTGTTCTGCATCCGCCGGGTGATCGTGGCCCGGCCGCTGGCGCGGGTCGAGACGGCGATGCGCGGCGACCTCTACGCCAAGCTGCAGCGGCTGCCGGTGGCCTTCCACGACCGCTGGGCCTCCGGGCAGCTGCTCTCCCGGGCGACCTCCGACATGTTCACCATGCGGCTCTTCCTGGCCTTCCCGCTGGTCTTCCTGATCGTCAACTCGACGGTCTTCCTGATCGGCACCGGGCTGATGGTGGCCCTGGACTGGCGGCTCGCGCTGATCACCCTGCTGCCGTTCGCCCCGCTGGTGTGGCTGACCCACCACTTCGAGCAGCGGTACTCCGCCGCCGCCCGCACCGCCCAGGACCAGAACGGCGACCTCGCCACCGTGGTCGAGGAGTCGGTGCTCGGCATCCGCATCCTCAAGGCGTTCGGCCGGCACCGCACCATGGCGCAGCGGTTCGCCGCCCAGGCGCGCGAGCTGCGCGGGACGGAACTGCACAAGGCGCGGATGCTCTCCGACCTGTGGGCGGTCATCGTCGGCCTGCCCGAGCTCGCGCTCGGCTGCGCCCTGGCGCTGGGCGCCGTCCGGGTCGCCGACGGCCACATGTCGGTCGGCACCCTGGTCGCCTTCCTCTCCACCGCCCTCGCGCTGCGCTGGCCGGTCGAGTCGCTGGGCTGGCTGATCGCGTACGCCAACGAGGCCGCCACCGCCACCGACCGGTTCTTCGAGGTGCTGGACGAGCCGGAGCCCGCCGACACCCCGGCCGCGGCACCCGGCACCGGCCGCGACGAGGGCATCCGGCTGACCGGCGTGCACTTCCGCTACCCCGACGCCCCGGACGGCGACCCGGACCTGCTGCGCGGCGTCGACCTGCACGTCCGGCGGGGCGAGACGATGGCCCTGGTCGGGGCGACCGGCAGCGGCAAGACCACCCTCACGGCGCTGCTGCCCAGGCTGTACGAGACCACCGCGGGCACCATCACCCTGGACGGCACCGACATCCGCGACCTGCCGCGGCCGCGGCTGCGCGAGCTGGTCTCGGTCGCCTTCGAGGAGCCCACCCTGTTCTCCGCCTCGGTGCGCGAGAACGTCCTGATGGGCGCCCCCGACGCGGGCGACGACCGGCTCGCCGCCGCGCTCGCCACCGCCCAGGCGGACTTCGTCGGCCGGCTGCCGGCCGGCACCGCCACCCAGGTCGGCGAGCAGGGCCTGAGCCTGTCCGGCGGCCAGCGCCAGCGCCTGGCGCTGGCCCGGGCCGTGGTCGGCGACCCGCCCTTCCTGGTGCTCGACGACCCGCTCTCCGCGCTGGACGTGCACACCGAGGCACTGGTCGAGCAGGCGCTGCGGCGGGTGCTGGCGGGCACCACCGCGCTGGTGGTCGCCCACCGGCCGAGCACCGTGCTGCTGGCCGACCGGGTCGCGGTGCTGGACGGCGGCCGGATCACCGCCGTCGGCACCCACCAGGAACTCCTGGCTGCCTCGGCGGTCTACCGCGAGCTGATGACGGGCGAGGCCGCCCCCGTACCCGAAGGGAGCAGCGTCCGATGAGCACCGCCGTCGACGTCGCCGAGGACCTGGAGGAGCTGCCGCCGGCGGCCGAGGACGAGGACATCCCCGTCCCCGAGGGCGCCGCCCGGCAGCTGCTGCGGGAGCTGCTCGGCCCGCACCGCGGACGGATCGCCCGCGCGATGGCGCTGATCGCCGTCCAGCAGGCGGCGCTGCAGTCCGGGCCGCTGCTGGTGGCCGTGGCGATCGACCGGGGCATCCCGGCGCTGCGGGCGCACGACGCCGGGCCGCTGATCGCGGTGATCGCCGCGTACCTGGGCTGCGCGGTGGTGGCCACCGGGCTGCAGCGGGCGTTCATCCGGGCCAGCGCCCGGATCAACCAGGACGTGCTGCTGGAGCTGCGCGGCCGGATCTTCCGGCACGCCCAGCGGCTCGGACTGGACTTCCACGAGCGGTACACCTCGGGCCGGATCATCTCGCGCGCCACCAGCGACGTGGACGCGCTGCGCGAGCTGCTCGCCGAGGGGCTCCAGGAGCTGCTCGCGGTGGTGCTGTCGGTGGCGTACGTGTCGGTGGTGCTGGTGGTGATGGACTGGCGGCTCGGCCTGCTGTCGCTGCTGTCGTTCCTGCCGATGTACCTGACGGTGCGCTCGTTCCGGCGCCGCTCGCAGCGGGTCTACCGGCGCTCGCGGACGGCGGTGGCGTCGGTGATCGTCCGGTTCACCGAGACCATGAACGGCATCCGGCCGGTGCAGGCGTTCCGCCGCGAGCAGGCCAACGAGGCCGCGTTCGACACCGTGAACCGGCAGTACGCCGCGGCGACCGCGGACGGCCTGCTGGAGATGGCCCGCTACGTCGGCACCTCGCGGGCGGTGGCCAACGTGTGGATCACCGGCGTGGTGCTGACCGGTGCGGTGTTCGCCGGCGACGGCTCGCTGGAGCTGGGCGTGCTGACCGCCTTCGTGCTGTACCTGCGCCGGCTGTACGAGCCGATCGACCAGCTGGCGATGTTCCTGAACAGCTACCAGTCGGCGGCGGCCGCGCTGGAGAAGATCGCCGGGCTGCTGGCGCACGAGCCGTCGGTGGCGGAGCCGGCCGCGCCTGCCGCACTGCCGGCCACCGGGGCCGCCGGGCGGACGGTGACCTTCGAGCGGACGGGATTCGCCTACCGGACGGGCCGCACCGTGCTGCCGGTGTTCGACCTGGAGCTGGCGGCCGGGCGGACCACGGCGGTGGTCGGCGCGACCGGCGCGGGCAAGTCGACCCTGGCCAAGCTGCTGGCCCGGTTCTACGACCCGAGCGAGGGCCGGATCGCGCTGGACGGCGTGGACCTGCGCGACCTCGCCACCGCGGACCTGCGGCGGAACGTGGTGATGGTGACCCAGGAGTCCTTCCTGTTCTCCGGCACGGTCGCCGAGAACATCGCGATCGGCCGGCCGGGGGCGAGCCGGGCCGAGGTGGAGCAGGCGGCCCGGGACATCGGCGCGTACGACTTCGTCGCCGCGCTGCCGGACGGCTTCGACACCGACGTGCGCAAGCGCGGCGGCCGGATCTCGGCCGGGCAGCGGCAGCTGGTGGCCTTCGCCCGGGCGCTGCTGGCCGACCCGGCGGTGCTGATCCTGGACGAGGCGACCAGCTCGCTGGACGTGCCGGGCGAGCAGGCGGTGCAGCGGGCGATGCGCACGGTGCTGGCCGGGCGCACCGCGGTGGTGATCGCGCACCGGCTCTCCACGGTGGAGATCGCCGACCGGGTGCTGGTGATGGACGGGGGCCGGATCGTCGAGGACGGCGCGCCCGCGGAGCTGATCGGCGGCAGCGGCCGGTTCGCCGGGCTGCACGCGGCCTGGCGCGACAGCCTGGTCTGACCTCCGGGCCGGTCCGGTCC
>NZ_JBHWBW010000622.1:1436-3921 GCF_042735675.1 Kitasatospora sp. NPDC059571 | reverse complement strand
ACTCCCGGGTCACCGGGTTGCGGACGTAGTCCCCCCAGCACCCCCCCGGGCGCCCACCTGCACGGTGCTCGGCCGCCAGCAGCCGACAGGCCTCGGCGAAGCCGACGCCGGTCGCCACCTCGGCCTCGGTCAGGCCGGTCAGCTCGGTGCAGAAGGCACTGACCGCGGAGCGCTGCGGCCGGACCAGGATGCGGTGCCGGCCGACCCGCTCGCCGCGGTCGAGGTCCACCACGGTCAGGCCGATCTCGATGATCTCGCTGACCGCGCCGACCGGCGGCGGGCCGTCCCAACAGGTGGCCTCGATGTCGATCACGTTGAGCAGTCCGGAGGGTGCCATGCGCCGAGCCTAGAGAGCCGGCACCCTCCGGTCACCCGGATTTCCGCGGGTCAGCCGCCCGATGCCCCGAACTCCCGGGCCGCCGCGAGCTCCTCGCGGGCGGCCTCCTCGATCGCCGAGAGATAGGCGAACGCGTCCTCGCCCACCGGGATCCGGACCGGGCCGTGCTCGGCGGCCACCACCCGCAGCACCCGCTGCGCGAAGTCCTCGGGCCGCCCCAGCGACGGGTCGCCCGCCATCCCGCGCAGCGCCGCGTGCATCGGATCCGTCCCCGGGCCGTACGCCGGGATCCGCGCCGCGGCCTCGGCCAGCGCGGTGCCGTACCCGGTCGCGAACCCGCCGGGCTCCAGCACGGTGACCCGCACGCCGAGCGGCCCGGCCTCGGCCGCGAGGGCCTGGCTCATGCCCTCCAGGGCGTACTTGCCGGTGACGTAGGCGGCCAGACCCGGGAAGGCCGTGCGGCCGGCCAGGGAGGAGACGTTGACGATGTGTCCCGTGCGCTGCGAGCGCATCACCGGGAGCGCGAGCCGGGCCAGCCGCCACGGGCCCACCACCAGCGTCTCCAACTGGTCGCGCAGTTCGTCGTCGGAGACCTCCTCGACCGTGCCGAACAGGCCGCTGCCCGCGTTGTTGACCAGGACGTCCAGGCCGCCCAGGCGGTCCACCGCGGCCCGGACGGCCGCCTCGCACTGGCCGGGGTCGCGAATGTCGAGGGCCGCGGTGGTCACCCGGTCCGGGTGGCGGTCGGCGAGTTCGGCGAGCGCGGCCGGCTTGCGGGCGGTGGCGAGGACGTAGTCACCCGCCTCGGCCGCCGCCGCGGCGAGCGCCTGCCCCAGCCCCGACGAGCATCCCGTGATCAACCAGCGCCGTTCCATGGCCTCCCCCTCCGGACCGGACCAACACCGTCCGCCGCCCCCGGTGGGCCCGGGCGGAGAGCGGATCGGGCCCACTGTGGCAGACCGCGGACGCCGGGCGGCCCCGGTCCGCAGCGCCCGCCGGGCGCACCGGGAGCGCGCAGGGTGCACCGGTCGCGGCCGTACGCCGATGCGCACCACCGCGCGCCCGCCGGCGCCGGAACCAGCGGGCCGCGGGCGCCCGGCGCGTGGTCAGCCGGCCGGCGCCGCCCCGAGGCCGAGCGTGAAGGAGAACCGGTCCCCGCGGTACAGCGTCCGCACGAGCTCCAGCGGCCGGCCGGCCGCGTCCCGACTGCGGCGGTGCAGCAGCAGCATCGGCAGCACCTCGCGCGGGGTGGCCGGAACAGTCTCGATTTCGCCACCGACCGCAGGATCGACGGGCCGCAGACCCGCGACCTGTACGTGGTGTTCGACTCGGGCACCTCGCAGCTCGTCACGTCGTACCGGGCCGACCTGAAACGGCCTCGAGAAGCCGGCCGCCACCGTGCCCGCGGGCGCCTCGACCGCGCAGCCGAGGGTCCGCTGCACCGGCACCAACAGCGCCTTCCGGACGGTCGACCAGGTCGCCGTCACCACCTCCTGAGCCTCGATCGGCCGCTCCCCGGCGCATCGGCCCACCCCGCGGCGGGGCGGCCCGGTGCGATCGGGCGCTCCCGGCCGGACCCGCTCGGCTCGCCGGACCGGCCGCGCCCTGTTCGACTGAGAGCAGAAGTGGGGCACGCCCGCCCCCGAGCGCCCCAGGAGGCCGGTATGCAACTCGCGACGGACTATCCCGTGCTGAACATCTTCTGGACCATGCTGATGTTCTTCCTGTGGATCCTCTGGTTCTTCCTGCTCTTCAAGATCATCCTGGACATCTTCCGAAGCGACGACGTCGGCGGCTGGGGCAAGGCCGGCTGGCTGATCTTCGTCATCCTGCTGCCCTTCCTCGGCGTCTTCGTCTACCTGATCGCCCGCGGCAGGTCGATGGGCGAGCGCGACCTGAAGCAGATGCAGGACCAGCAGGCGGCGATGGACTCCTACATCCGCAAGACGGCCGGAACGGGCGGCGGCTCCACCACCGAGGAGCTGGCCCGGCTCGCCGATCTCAAGCAGCAGGGCGCCATCAGCGAGGAGGAGTTCGCCAAGGCCAAGGCCAAGCTCCTCACCTGAGACCGGCCCTCCGGGCGGCCGCGGCGCGGCCGCCGGGCCGCGCCGCCCCCGCCCCCCGGTAGCTTTGATTATATATCTCTAT
>NZ_JBHWBW010000622.1:0-1426 GCF_042735675.1 Kitasatospora sp. NPDC059571 | reverse complement strand
GCCCCGCCACCAGCACAACAGAGGCCCCCGCCCCGGGGGGGGGGGGCCCCCCCCCCCCCCCGGCCCGTTCCGCCACCCCGGTTATCGATTCGTAATCGAATCGTTCACTGCGAAATGAAACCCCCCGGCCCTCCCGCGCGTGTACTGGACGGGATAGACGGCAAGGGGTAACGCGTGAAGCGGACGAACAGGTTCATGGCGGCGGCGGCACTGGGCAGCGCGCTGATGGTGACGACGGCGGCGTGCAGCAGCGGTGGCGGTGGCGGCGGGTCGGAGGCGGCCAAGCCGAAGGCCTCCGCCGCCAAGGTGAGCATCGAGCCCGGCGACGGCGCGAAGGACGTCAAGCCGAACGGCGCGCTCAAGGTGACGGTCACCGACGGCAAGCTCACCGAGGTGTCGGTGACCGGCCCTGACGGCAAGGCCGTGCCCGGCGCGGTCGCGGCGGACGGCCTGAACTGGCTGCCGGCCGGGAGCCTGGCCGTCTCGACCGCGTACAAGGTGAGCGCCAAGGCCACCGACGCCGCCGGACTGGTCGCCACCGTCCAGGGTGGCTTCACCACGCTCACGCCGACCAAGGGAGCCGGTCCGCAGGACAACATCTCCGACGGCCAGACCTACGGCGTCGGCATGATCGTCTCACTGACGTTCAAGAAGCCCGTCCAGGACCGCGCCGCGGTCGAGAAGGCCGTCACCTTCGACACCACGGACGGCAGCACGGTCAAGGGCCACTGGTTCAACAGCACCCGGATCGACTTCCGGCCGGAGAACTTCTGGAAGCCGCAGACCAAGGTGACCGCGCACTACCGGCTCAAGAGCGTCGAGACCGCTCCCGGCGTGTACGGCGAGGTCGACAGCGACCAGTCCTTCACCATCGGCCGTTCGCGGATCAGCACCGCCGACGCGAGCAGCCACCAGATGGTGATCAAGGAGGACGGCAAGCCCGACCGGACCGTCCCGATCAGCGCCGGCGCCTCCTCCCCCGCCTCGCAGAACACCTTCAACGGCACCATGGTGATCATGGCCAAGGAGGGCACGACGGTGATGGACTCCTCCACCGTCGTCAACCACGAGGGCCCCGCGTACAAGGTGAAGATGCCGCACGCCCTGCGGCTCACCCCGACCGGCACCTACGTGCACGGCAAGTACGCCCCGGACAACCCCTTCGGCAGCCGCAACACCAGCCACGGCTGCGTCGGGCTGGAGGACAGCTCCGGCGAGGACGGCAGCGCCGACACCCCGGCCGGGCAGTTCTACGACGCCTCCATCATCGGCGACGTGGTGAAGGTGCAGAACTCGGTCGGCAAGCAGGTCGACCCGGCCAACGGCCTGAGCGGCTGGAACATCTCCTGGGCCCAGTGGTGACCCACCGCCGGCGGGCCCCCGGGGCCCGCTGAGCCGAAGGGGCCCGCGCCGGACGGCGCGGGCC
>NZ_JBHWBW010000621.1:0-3925 GCF_042735675.1 Kitasatospora sp. NPDC059571 | reverse complement strand
TGCTGCTGGACGGCGGCGAACCGGCCGTGCTGCTGGACGGCGGCGAACCGGCCGGCGGGCGCGGGTCCCCCCCCGGCGCCGCCCCCCCGCCACATGGTCGACGGCCGGGCCGGGCGGCCCGCCGCAGGTCAGTCCTCGGCGTCGGCCCGGCCGGCCGCCAGGGCGGCGAGGGTGTCCGCGACGTACTGCTCGACGGCGGCCTTGTCGACCCCGAGGCCGGTCAGCAGGCCGTCGCCGCCCTCCAGTTCGAGCAGGGCGAGCAGGATGTGCTCGGTGCCGACGTAGTTGTGGCCCAGCCGCAGTGCCTCACGGAAGGTCAGCTCCAGCGCCTTCCGCGCGGCGGTGTCGAACGGGACGAGCGCGGGCAGCTCCGCCGAGACCGGCGGCAGCGCCGCCTCGGCGGCCGCCCGGACGGCCTCCGGCGTGACGCCCTGGGCGCCGATCGCCGCGGCGCCGATCCCCTCGGGCTCGCCGAGCAGGCCGAGCACCAGGTGGGCCGGGGTGATCTCGGCCCGGCTGCCGGACCGGGCCTCGTTCTGCGCGATCACCACGACGTTGCGCGCGCGGGGGGTGTAGCGGGCGAAGCCCTGGCTCGGGTCGAGGGCACCGGGCTCGCCGCCCGGATCCTTGGGCACGAAGCGCTTCTGGGCGGCCTGCCGGGTGACGCCCATGCTGCGGCCGATGTCGGTCCAGGAGGCGCCGGATCGACGGGCCTGGTCCACGAAGTGGCCGATCAGGTGGTCCGCGATCTCACCCAGGTGGTCGGCGGCGATCACGGCGTCGGTGAGCTGGTCGAGGGCGTCGGTGTGGGACTTCTTGATGGCCTCGATCAGGTCGTCGAGGCGGACGGGATGCGTCATCGCGACACGGTTCTCCATGTGTCAACCATAGGTTGACACATGGAGAGTGTCAACCGTCGGTTGACAGTCCGTGCCGCCACTGCCGGCCGGTCCGGCCGGCCCCCGCTCAGCCGGCGGCCTTCGCCGCGAGGTCGAGGGCGATGTCCGTGATCATGTCCTCCTGGCCGCCGACCATCCCGCGCCGGCCGGCCTCCACCAGCACCGACCGGGTGTCCAGCCCGTACCGGGCGGCGGCCGTCTCGGCGTGCCGCAGGAAGCTGGAGTAGACGCCGGCGTAGCCGAGCGTCAGGGTCTCCCGGTCCACCCGCACCTCGCGGTCCTGGAGCGGCCGGACGACGTCGTCGGCCGCGTCCATCAGCGGGAACAGCTCGCAGCCGTGCTGCCAGCCCATGAGGTCCGCCACCGCGACGAACGCCTCCAGCGGGCAGTTGCCCGCACCGGCGCCCTGGCCGGCGAGCGAGGCGTCCACCCGTACCGCGCCGCTCTCCACCGCGACCACCGAGTTGGCCACGCCCAGCGCCAGGTTGTGGTGCGCGTGGATGCCCATCTGGGTCGACGGGTCCAGCACGTCCCGGTAGGCCCGGAAGCGCTCGCGCACCCCGTCCATGGTCAGCCGGCCGCCGGAGTCGGTGACGTACACGCACTGCGCGCCGTACGACTCCATCAGCTTGGCCTGGCGGGCGAGTTCGGCGGGCTCGGCCATGTGGGACATCATCAGGAAGCCCGCTACGTCCATGCCCAGCTCGCGGGCGGCCGCGATGTGCTGCGCGGAGATGTCGGCCTCCGTGCAGTGGGTGGCCACCCGTACCGAGCGGATGCCCAGCGCGTGCGCCCGGCGCAGGTCCTTCAGGGTGCCGATGCCGGGCAGCAGCAGGGTGGTCGGCACCGCGGTGCGGGCCGCGTCCGCGACCGCCTCGATCCACTCCCAGTCGGTGTGGGCGCCCACGCCGTAGGTGATGCTGGAGCCGGCCAGGCCGTCGCCGTGCGCAATCTCGATCGCGGCGACGCCCGCCGCGTCCAGCGCGGCGGCGATGGTGCGGGCCTGCTCGACGGTGTAGCGGTGCCGGACGGCGTGCATGCCGTCCCGCAGGGTGACGTCCTGGACGTACAGCTCGGGGCCGGTGCTCTGGTCGGTCATCGCGCGGACACCTCCGGGGCGCGGTGGGCGGCGATGCGCTCGGCGGTGCGCAGCGCGGCCGAGGTCATGATGTCGAGGTTCCCCGCGTAGGCGGGCAGGTAGTGGGCGGCGCCCTCCACCTCCAGGAAGACCGAGACGCGCAGCGCCGCACCGGAGGCGGCGCCGGCCGGCAGCAGCCCGCGCAGCGGGTCGTCGGCGGCGACGCGGTCGAACTGCACCTTCTGCTTGAGCCGGTAGCCGGGCACGTAGGCCTGGACCCGGCCGACCATCTCCTCGACCGCCGCGGTGACGGCGCCCTCGTCGCACTCGCCGACCAGGCAGTGCACGGTGTCGCGCATGATCAGCGGCGGCTCGGCCGGGTTCAGCACGATGATCGCCTTGCCGCGGGCGGCGCCGCCGACCTGCTCGATCGCCGCCGCGGTGGTCTCGGTGAACTCGTCGATGTTGGCCCGGGTGCCCGGGCCGGCCGAGCGGGAGGCGATGGAGGCGATGATCTCGCCGTAGTGCACGGGCGTCACCGAGGAGACCGCGGCGACCACCGGGATGGTGGCCTGGCCGCCGCAGGTGACCATGTTGACGTTGGGCGCGTCCAGGTGCTGGTCCAGGTTGACCGGCGGCACCACGTACGGGCCGAGGGCGGCCGGGGTCAGGTCGACGACCGTCCGGCCGGCGGCGCGCAGCAGCTCGTCGTGGCGGCGGTGGGCGCCCGCCGAGGTGGCGTCGAAGACCAGCGACACGTCGGCGAACTCGGGCATCGCCAGCAGCCCGTCGACGCCCTCGTGGGTGGTCGCGACCTTCAGCCGGCGGGCCCGGGCCAGGCCGTCCGAGGCGGGGTCGATCCCGGCCATCGCGGCGATCTCCAGGGTGTCGGAGAGCCGCAGAATCTTGATCATCAGGTCGGTGGCGATGTTGCCGGAGCCGAGAACGGCGACCTTCGTCGTCACTGGGCGTCCCCTTCCGGAGCGAAGCCGACCCGGACGGAGCCGAGTCCGGTGATGTGCGCCTCGAAGGAGTCGCCGGGCGCGGCGACCGCCATCGGGCCGAGTGCGCCGGTGAGCACCACGTCGCCGGCGCGCAGCGGGTCGCCCATGGCGGCCAGCGTGGTGGCGAGCCAGAGCGCGGCGTTCAGCGGGCCGCCGAGGCAGTCCGCGCCGCTGCCGCGGGAGACCTCCCGGCCGTCCTGGGTGAGCGTCATCCGCACCGCGCGCAGGTCGACCGCGGTGAGCGGCACCGGGGTGCCGCCGAGGACGAAGAGCCCGGAGGAGGCGTTGTCGGCGACCGTGTCGGTGATGGTGATGTCCCAGCCGGCGATCCGGCTGTCGACGATCTCCAGGGCCGGCAGGGCGAAGTCCACGGCGCGGATCACATCGGCGACGGTGCACGCGGCGTGCGGCAGGTCGGCGCCGAGGACGAGCGCGACCTCGGCCTCGACCTTCGGCTGGAGCAGCCGGCCGGCCGGCACGCTGCCGCCGTCCGGGACGGCCATGTCGGCGGTCAGGGCGCCGAAGTCGGGCTGGCCGACGCCGAGCTGGCGCTGGACGGCGGGCGAGGTGAGGCCGATCTTGCGGCCGACCACCCGGCGGCCGGCGGCCACCGCCCGCTCCACGGCGAGCCGCTGGACGGCGTAGGCGGCCGCGACGTCGTCCGGTGCGAACAGGGTGCGCACGGGCGGGCAGGGCACGCCGGTGCGGGCGGCCTCGGCCAGCGCGTCCGCGGCCTTCACGACCTCCGGCGGGAGGCCGGCGGCGCTCACCCGGTGCTCCGGGCGGCTCGGGACGGGATGCGGGGCGCGGCCATGCGGCACCTCCAGGAGGGGCGGGCGGGGGGCGAGGCCTCGTCCGGGCCTCTCGACGCCTCCGGTATAGACGCCCTGCCGATCCTGGGGAAACGAGCGTTCCGTGTCACGGAACGCCGCGCACTCCACGGC
>NZ_JBHWBW010000620.1:0-3929 GCF_042735675.1 Kitasatospora sp. NPDC059571 | reverse complement strand
TCACGTAGAGCTTGGTGATGCTCTCCTGGACGAGGTCGTCGGCCCGATCCCAGTCGCCGCAGAGCAGATATGCGACCTTGCGCAACCACCCGGCCGGAGCTGATCAGAAGGCGAGGTTGTACAGGCCGCCGGCCAGCAGGGCGCCGATGACCGGGCCGGCCACCGGGATCCAGGCGTAGGACCAGTCGGAGCCGCCCTTGTTCGGGATCGGCAGCAGCGCGTGGACGATGCGCGGGCCGAGGTCGCGGGCCGGGTTGATCGCGTAGCCGGTCGGGCCGCCGAGCGAGAGGCCGATGCCGACCACGGTGAGGGCGACCATCAGGATGCCGGTGCCGGACAGGCCGAGCCCCTTGTTGAGGCCCTGGGTGAGGATCGCCAGGCAGAGCACGGCCGTGCCGATGATCTCGGTGAGCAGGTTCTGGATGGGGTTCCGGATCTCGGGCCCGGTGGAGAAGATGCCGAGCGTGGGCTCCTCGTTGGCCTGGAACTGGCCGAGGTAGGTGACCCACACCAGGACGGCGCCGATGATCGCGCCGAGCATCTGGGAGCCGGTGTAGAGCGGCACCTTGCTCCAGTCGCCGCTCTCGGTCGCGAGGGCGATGGTGACCGCCGGGTTCAGGTGCGCCCCGGACTTGGGTGCCGACATGTAGGCGGCGACGAGGACGGCGAAGCCCCAGCCGAAGGTGATGGCGAGCCATCCAGCGTTGACGGCCTTGGACTTCTTCAGCGTCACCGCGGCGCAGACGCCGCCGCCGAGGAGTATCAGCGCAGCAGTACCGAGGGTTTCGCCGACGATGATGTCGCCGTTGGAGAAAGCGGACACAGAGACTCCCTTGTCCTATGACCCGATGCGGAGCGGGGGGTGGGGGTGGGGGTGGGGGCCGGGCGATCGCGGTGCGGGTGAGCGCGGTGCGGGTGAGCGCGAGGTGGGAGCGGATCTCCCGGCCGGCGTTCGACAATGTCGACCGTCATGCGGAAGCTTTCCCTGCGTCCGCCCTCCGCGTCAAGGCAGGGTTACGCACCTGTGACGGTCGCCGTCCCGGCACGCCGCGGGTCGGCAGGGCGCCACGCTAACCGGATCAAGAGCGCAGAACGGGACAAAACGCCAGGGCGCGGACGGGCGACCGCCCGTCCGCGCCCCGCGCGGGTCCTTCGGAGGAGGTACGGCCGCTCGCCTGCGGCGTCAGAAGCGCCCGGCGCCCAGGTCCCGGGAGATCGCCCGCGCGGCGCTGCGCACCGACGCGACCAGGCCGGGCTTGACGAAGCCGTTCTCGGTGACCGTCTCCACCGGGCCGTTGATGCAGACCGCGCCCACCGGATTGCGCCGGCGGTCCTGGATCAGCGCGCCGATCGAGGCCACGCCCTCCCAGGTCTCCTCGATCGAGTCGGCCCAGCCGCGCTCGCGGATCAGCGCGCACTCGGCGTCCACGTCGGCCGGGTCGGTCAGGGTTCGCAGGGTGTACGACTCCAGCGGCCCGTCGCCCAGCTCGCCGCGCGCGACCGGGTCGTAGGCCAGCAGCACCTTGCCCAGCGCGGTGCTGTGCAGCGGCTGCATCGAGCCGACCTCCAGCACCTGCCGGGTGTCGTCCGGGCGGAAGACGTGGTGCACGATCAGCACGCCCCGCTGGTGCAGCACGCCCAGGTACACGGTCTCGCCGCTGGCCCTGGCCAGGTCGTCGGCCCACACCAGCGCCCGGGCGCGCAGCTCGTGCACGTCCAGGTAGCTCTGGCCCAGGCGCAGCAGCTCGGCGCCCAGCTGGTACTTGCCGCTCTCCGGGTCCTGCTCGACGAAGCCCTCCTGCTGGAGGGTGCGCAGGATGCCGTGCGCGGTGCCCTTGGCCAGGTCCAGCGCGGTTGCGACCTCGGACAGGCCGAGCCGGCGCTCACCGCCTGCCAGCAGCCGCATGATCGCGGCAGCCCGGGAGAGCGACTGGATCGGGCCGGGCATCGGCTACCTCCGCTGACAGGCGGTCGACATTGTCGACCGCAGTGGTATCGCCAAGAGTCTGCCAGGCCGACGGCCGGGCGTGCACCTTTCCGGTCACTGCGGCGTGCGAACGGCCGTGGCGAGCGCGGCGATCTCGCGCTCGCCCACCCGGCAGCAGCCGCCCACCAGCCGGGCGCCGGCCGCCAGCCAGGAGGCCACCCGCGCCGGACCGAAGGTCGGTGCGCCGCGCCAGTCGCGGGCCGCCGCGTCCCAGCGCTCACCGCTGTTCGGGTAGACCACGACCGGCTTGCCGGTGGCCTCGGCGGCCGCCCGGACCGCCCGGTCCGCATCCGCCGGGGAGCAGCAGTTCACCCCCACCGCGAGTACCGCGTCGGCCTCCGCCGCCAGCGCGAAGGCCTCCGCCAGCGGCTGTCCGGCCCGGGTCCGGTCGCCCTCGATGCTGAACGAGAGCCAGGCCGGCACCCCGAGCCCGTCGACCGCACGCAGCAGCGCCTCGGCCTCGTCGGTGTCCGGGATCGTCTCGATCGCCAGCACGTCCGGCCCGGCCGCGGCCAGCACCTCCAGGCGGGGCCGGTGGAACCGCTCCAGCGCCGCCGTGCTCAGGCCGTACCTGCCGCGGTACTCCGAGCCGTCCGCGAGCACCGCACCGTACGGGCCCACCGACGCCGCCACGTACCGCGGCCGGCCGCCGCCCGCCTGCCGGGCCGCCTCCCGGGCCAGCCGCACGCTCGATCCGATCAGCCGCTCCGCCTCCGCCCGGCCGAGGCCGCGGCGGGCGAACCCGGCCGTGCTGGCCTGGTAGCTGGCGGTGATCGCGACATCGGCCCCGGCCCGGTAGTAGCCGAGGTGGGCGGCGGTGATCGCGTCCGGCCGGTCGGCCAGCAGGCGGGCCGACCAGAGCGCGCCGGAGAGGTCGTGCCCGGCCGCGGCCAACTGGTTGGACAGGCCGCCGTCCAGCACCAGCGGGCCGGCCGCGAGGGCTGCGGCGAAGTCGGGCGGGGGAGCGGCGGGCACGGTCACCTCCACGTCGGCGGGCAGCAGCGGCGCCCGCGCTGCGGTTCTGCACTGTAGAACGCGCGCGGCGGCCCGGACGAGCCGGGTGGCGGGGTGCCCGGTGCCGGCCGGGGGAGCGGGGTGCCCGGTGCCGGCGGGCCGTGGTGTGGCGGTGTCGTAGTGCCGCGGTGCCGCGCTGCCGACGGGCGGCGGCCGGCGCGGACCACTCGGACGGGTGATCGAAAGTCGCTGGCGGTCGTCGGTGGGCTGCGCTACGTTGTTCTCAGTCCGAGAATAACGAGGCGGCCGCAGCGGTCGCCGACACGGCAGAGCGGGGTGCGGGATGGCCACCGGAGACCACGGGGCGACCACGGGCGGCGACGCGGCCGCCACCGGCGGCGCCGAGCGCGACTGGCTCGCCGCCTACGACCCGCGCGCCTTCACGCCCGTCGCCGTCACGGTCGACGTGGTCGCCCTCACCCTGCGCGGCGGCGACCTCCACGTCCTGCTCGTCGAGCGCGGCGAGCCGCCCTTCCAGGGCTGCTGGGCGCTGCCCGGCGGCTTCCTGCGGGCCGGGCGCGAGGGCCTGGCCGACGCCGCCGTCCGCGAGCTCGCCGAGGAGACCGGGCTGGAGGGCAGCTTCGAGATCGGCGCCGCCCTCAGCCGCATGCACCTCGAACAGCTCGGCAGCTACGGCGAGCCCGACCGTGACCCCCGGATGCACGTCGTCTCCGTCGCGTACCTGGCCTTCGCCCCGGGCCTGCCCGACCCGCGGGCCGGCTCGGACGCCGCGGGCGCCGCCTGGCATCCGGTGTCCGCCCTCGACCTCGACCCCGCCCAGGCCGCCGGGCCGTCCGCCGACACCCCCGGGGGGGGCGTCGGCGGACGGCCCGGCATCCCGCTCGCCTTCGACCACGCCCGGATCCTCGCCGACGGTCTCGACCGCGCCCGCGCCAAGATCGAGTACAGCCCGCTCGCCACCGCATTC
>NZ_JBHWBW010000619.1:0-3933 GCF_042735675.1 Kitasatospora sp. NPDC059571 | reverse complement strand
GGCCGCCCACCGCCGCTGCGGGGGCCCGGCCACCCGCGCGCGGGCGGGGCGCCCCGCCCGGCCGGGCGGCAGCACGCCATCGGCCCCGCCGGGCGAGCGGGGCCGATGGCGCATGAGGAGATTTGGTGTGGATGCGTCAAGGATGTGGTCGTTCCGCTGCGTCGGTGCGAAGCGCGGTACGGGGGTGCGGGGCCGAGCGGGGCCGGGGCCCAGGGCCGGGGCTCAGGCGTAGCTGGCGGTACCGCCGCCGGCCGCCAGGCAGAGCTCGCCCGGCAGATCGCTGCGCCGGGTGACCTTGAGCTTGCGGTACACCCGGGTCAGGTGCTGCTCCACGGTGCTGACGGTGATGAACAGCTCCCGCGCGATCTCGCGGTTGGTGTGCCCGAGGGCGGCCAGCGAGGCGACCCGGCGCTCGGCGTCGCTGAGGCCGCCCGCAGAGGCGCCCCCTGCGGTCTGCGGAACCTCCTCGCGGACGTCGGAGAACAGGTTCGACAGGCCGCGCTGGATGGGCTCGGCACGGTGCTCCTTGGCCAGCTGCCAGGCGCGGGTCATCATGATCCGCGAGCGTTTGTGGTCGCCGAGTTTCTGGTGGGCGTAGCCGAGGTCGGCGAGCGCCAGCGCCAGCTCGATCGGCGAGTCGCTGCGCTGCAGCTCGTCGACGGCCTGGCGCAGCAGTGAGGGCCGGTGCTTGAGCTCGGCGACGGCGGCACTCAGGCGCACCGTCATGCCGCGCGAGCGGGACGGCCCGGGCTGCAGCCGCCGGGTCTGCTCGTCGATCAGCACCTTGGCCTTCTGGAGGTCGCCGGCCTGCAGGTGCACCCGGGCCGCGGCGCCGCGCCACGGCACCACGCTCGGCAGGTCGAGGTCCCAGTCCTGCATCATCTCGCCGCAGATCGTGAAGTCGTCCAGCGCAGCCTGGGAGTTGTTCGTGGCCAGCCGGAACTCACCTCTCGCATAGAGGTAGTGCAGGCCGTAGCGGGTCTTGTAGATGGCCTGCGGCACCGGGCGGTTGAGCAGCTCGGCGGCGTCCTCGTACTTGCCCATCGCGGTCTGCGCGCAGAGCAGGGTGGCCAGCGGGAGGCCGATGTTGACGCCCCAGCCCTGCCAGGGCATCGACTCCAGGGCGGCCATCGCGTCGCGTTCGGCGTCGGCCAGCCGGCCCTGGCGGGCGGCGATCTGGCTGCGGAGCGCCAGCAGCGGCGGGCGCCAGCCCTCGGCGGCGTTGCCGATCCGTTCCAGCAGCTGGTCGCAGCAGACCGCCGCCCGGTCCAGCTGGTCGCCGTAGATCAGCGCGAGCAGGGCGAACTCGGCCTGCTCCCAGGAACGGTAGGTCAGGCGCAGACTGCGCAGCACCTGCTCCGCGGCGAGGAAGGTGTGCTCGCGGGCGCGGCCGCTGAGCACCTCGTCCAGGACGGCGGCGGCCTGCAGCTGCGGGTCGGCCCGGACGGCGGCGGGGGTGCGGCCCTCGTCGACGCCGCAGGGACCGAGCGGGGGCAGGTCGGCGATGGCGCCGGGGTAGGAACTCGAGAGCATGAGCTTGACGGTCTGCAGCTCGGCGGCGGTACGGCTCTCGACCGTCCACTGCTGGCAGATGATGTGCTCGAGGGTGGCCGAGGCCTCGGTGAGCCGGCCGTGCCGCAGCAGGTACTTGAGCACCACCACGGACTGGCGTTCGGCGAGGTCGCCGGAGCGCAGGGCGGAGGTGAGCTGGGGGAGGTGGCGGACGGCGTTGCCGGCCTGGAGCTGCCACTCGACGCCGGCCAGCAGGGTGAGCACCTCGCCGCGCCGGCGGCGGTCGGTGCAGCTGCGGTGGGCGTGCTCGACGCAGCGCCGGGCCAGTGCGGCGTCGCCGTCCACCAGTGCCTCGCGGGCGACGTCGCAGAGCACCTTGGTGCTCCAGGCCTCGCCGGGTTCGGTGGAGGCCAGCAGCTGCTCGGCGATGGCCCGCTCGGGGGCGCCGCGGGTGTAGAGCAGGTGGGCGGCGCGGAAGTGCAGGCGGCTGAGTTCGCCGGCGTCGGTGTCGTGCAGGACGGCGGTGCGCACGGCCGGGTGGCGGAACCGGCCGTGCTCCAGCAGGCCGGCCGAGTCGAGGCCTCTGACCACGCGTTCGACCGAGGCGGGGGAGCGGTCCAGCAGGTGGCCGAGCACCTGGACGCAGCTCTCGTCGCCGAGGACGGCGATGCCGCGGGCGACCGCCAGCGCGGAGGCCTCGCTGCGGTGCAGACAGCTGACGACGGCCTGGGAGAAGGCGTAACCGGCCCCGAGGGTCGCCGACCGGGCCTCGGAGGGCAGCCGGGTGCAGGTGCGCAGGTCGTCCAGCAGGGCGTGGACGAGCAGTGGGTTGCCGCCGGTCAGGGCGTCGACCCGGCCGCAGAGCTCGTGGGCGGCGAGGTCCTCGTCGCGCGGTGCGCCGGTGCGCCGGGCGTCCTCGAGCCGGGCGTCGAGCAGTGCGTTGACGCCGTCGTGGCTGAGCGGGCCGAGCATCACGCGGCGGCAGTTCGGCTGGCGCAGCAGTTCGGCGTGGAAGGCGGGCTGCGGGTGCTGGGAGGCGGTGCGCTCGGCCAGGACCACGGCTATCCGGGCCGAGCCGAGGCGCCGGATCAGGAAGAGCAGCCACTGCAGGGAGTGCTCGTCGGCGTGGTGCACGTCGTCGACGCAGAGCAGGAGCGGTGACACGGTGGAGAGTTCGAACAGGACGGCGCAGAGTTCCTGGACCAGGTCGCCGCAGAGTCGGGCCGGGCGGCCGGCGCCGGACTCCGGGCCGGCCGGCGCGTGGAAGGCCGGCCCCTGGGCGGCCGGCGGCTGTTCGGTCTCGGCGGCAGCGGCTGAGGTGACGGCCAGTCGCAGCAGGCGCTGGACGTGCTCGTGGCGTGCCGCGTCGAGCGGGGCGTGGCGCAGCAGCTGGCCGGCGATGCTCAGCGGAGTGTGGTTCTCGGCCTCCGCCCCGACGGCGCGCAGGGTGACGAACCCTGCCGCGTGGGCCTGCTCGCAGAGCGCGCTGAGCAGGACGCTCTTGCCGGTGGCGACCGGTCCTGCCACCAGGCCGACCGCTCCCACCCCGTTCAGCGCGTCGGTGGTGATTCGGTTCAGCTGGAGCAATTCCTCGCCGCGCTCGATCAATTCGGTTCGGGCCGTCATGTGCTGGGCTCCTCGCTTAGGTTCCCGACAGCCGTCGACGGCGAATGCCCGGTTGCGGGGGCGCGTTCGCGTACGGCGGCACGGAATGTTCAAGGGCGTTCCCGGCAGACCTCCGGGCCGTCGGCCCGCGGTACGCGGGGGACGGTCGACGGGGCATCAGTTCGCCGGGATCGGGGCGGCGGCACCGCTGCTCACCGGGCGAGTCCTCGCCGGCGGCGGTGCCGGTCGCCTCACGGATTGGCAGGCGCGCAGGTGAAGTTGACGGTGCGTCTGGAGCCGGGTCGACGCGGTCCGGTCGGCTGCCCGTTCTCAGCGTGTCGAATGCCGTATCCCATAGCGTGGAACACTGTTCCCCCGGTGAACTGGCGCCGACAATTCCGCTTGGCCCGAATGAAGAATGATCCGGGATTCAACCAGAATCGCGATCGCACGGATTCCATGCCCGTCCGCTCCGCCACTGTGGCCGTCCGCCGAGGCCGTGAAAAGGAGTTGCGGGACAACTGCTCAGAACATAACACTGCCGGACCCCGCCGGACGATACCTGTCGTCAGGAACCGATCAAGATTGGTAGCGGCTAGGAGCCCTAGGGGTAGGGGTAGGGGCCCCCATTCGGCGGGGGTCGAAGCCGTGAATCCGGACGAATCGCCCATATCGCCGAGCTGCTGTCCGGCCGTGCGACGGCTCGGAGCCGTCAACTTCCGAACGTTCGCGCCCGCCGGGGCCGTCCGGGCGGTGGATATCCGTAACTGTCCCGTAATTACTCGGACATGCAAGAGAACGGCCGGTTTCCCGCAG
>NZ_JBHWBW010000618.1:0-3933 GCF_042735675.1 Kitasatospora sp. NPDC059571 | reverse complement strand
TCCGGACTGGGGTCCGACGGGCCCGGCCTCCGGTGGGTGGCGGGGCCCGTCGCACACGTGCGCCGGTCGGCGCACTGCCCGCCCTCGCCCGATCGGGCCGGGGCGGCCGGCGGCGGACGGGTGAAGGCCCGTCAGGGTGCGGTCAGCGGCGGCCCGCCGCGACCGGCTGGGGCTGCTGCGCGCGGGCCGGCTGGGCCTCCCGCCCGCAGGCGTACGCCAGCGGGTTGATCAGCTCCGCCGCGTCCGGCAGCCAGCGGTTGATCGCGGACGGCGGCCGCGCCCACTGCGCGAAGCCGTAGGCGCCGACCCGGGACGGCGGCGCCACGATGAAGTCGCCCTCGCCCCGGGCCACCAGGTCCAGCCGGCCGGGCGCCCAGCCGAGCTTGCGGAGGATCTCCGGCAGCTTGGCGGCCACTCCCGGCAGCACCAGGAAGTGCAGCCGCCGGCCGGCCGGGCCGGCCGCCGCCGGCACCGCCACCACCGGGCCCAGCCGCAGGCCCATCCGCTCCATCCGGGCGAGGGCCAGGCAGCCCGCCACCTCGGGGACGTCCAGCACGTCGAAGGACCGGCCGGTGGGCAGCAGGATCGAGGCCTCCGGCTGCTCGGTCCACCAGCGGCGCACCACGCCGGGGCCGGCGCTCGCCCGGCGGCGCCAGTCCTCCTCCGCCGGGTGCGCGCCGGGCAGGGCGCAGCGCGGGTCCGCACAGGAGCAGCGGCCGGGGCCGTCGCCGTCGATCAGCCGGGTGCCGGGGACGACCTCCCAGTGGCGGTCCTCCGCGTAGCTGACGGCCTCGATGAGAAGCGGGGGCAGGCCCTGGTCGCGGGCTCCTGGGGTGTTGTCCACGCGCTGCTCAACTTCCGCCCGGGGGCGGGGTTACGGCCGGGCGGGGGGTGGTCAGCGGCGTGCTCCGGATGTCACCCTCGGAGGTGAGCGGGGCTGCGGCCGGGCGACCCGAACGAGGGGCGGTAACGGGCGCAGTGGGGGCGCACGGGGGCATTTGCCCGGGCGCGCGGGGAGCGGATCCGTCACGCTGGGTATTCCGCTGGTGTCGCCGGGTCCCCGGCCGGGGGCCGGTCGCGCCCCCGACCGCCGGCGTACGCACCGAGCAGCAGAATCGTCGTCCCCGGTCAGGGCCGGGGGCGTTGGGGAGGCGAAGTCCATGGCCGCCAGACAACTCGTCGCACGAGAGCCCAACGAGCGCTTGCAGCAGCTGATCCAGGAGGCGGGCTGCTCGAACGCGGGCCTCGCACGCCGGGTCAACCTCTGCGGCGCCGAGCACGGCCTGGATCTGCGCTACGACAAGACCTCGGTCGCCCGCTGGCTGCGCGGGCAGCAGCCGCGCGGCCCGGCGCCCGCGGTGATCGCCGAGGCGCTCGGCCGCAAGCTCGGCCGCGGCGTGTCGGTGGACGAGATCGGGATGGCCGACGGCAAGGGCCTCAGCTCCTCCGTCGGCCTGCAGTTCGCGCCCAACCTGCCCGCCGCGCTGGAGCAGGTCTGCGAGCTGTGGCGCAGCGACGTGGGCCGCCGGGACTTCCTGGCCGGCGCCTCGGTCGCCGCCTCCGCCCTGGTCGAGCCCAGCCGGGACTGGCTGATCACCCCGCCCGACCCGGTGGTGGCCAGGACCGGCCAGGTCCGGGTCGGACCGACCGACGTCGCCGCCGTCCGGGCCACCACCCAGATGCTCGTCGAACTCGACCACCGGTTCGGCAGCGGGCACGTGCGCCCGGTCGTCGTCCACTACCTCAACAGCGTGGTCTCGGGCCTGCTCTCCGGCGGGTACCGCGACGAGACGGGCCGTCAGCTCTTCGCCGCCGTGGCCCGGCTGACCGAGCTCGCCGGCTACATGGCGGTGGACACCGGGCAGCCCGGCCTCGCCCAGCGCTACTACATCCAGGCGCTGCGGCTCGCCCAGGCGGCCGACGACCGCGGCTACGGCGGCTACGTGCTCGCCGCTTCGATGAGCCACCTCGCGGCCACCCTCGGCAACCCGCGCGAGATCGCCCAGCTGGCCAGGGCGGCCCAGGAGGGTGCCCGCACGGTCGCCACCCCGACCGCGATGGCGATGTTCTACGCCGCCGAGGCCCGCGGCCACGCCCTGCTGGGCGACACCCGCTCCTGCGAGGCGGTCGCCGCCAAGGCCCAGGAGGCGATGACGCACCGCAACCCGGAGGACGACCCGGACTGGATCGTGCACTTCGACGAGGCGTACCTCGCCGACGAGCTCGCCCACTGCCACCGGGACCTCGAACAAGGCGCGAAGGCCGAGGCGTACGCCCGTACCGCGCTGGAACTCCACCCCGTGAGCCGTGTGCGCCGGCGGGCGGTCGACCTCGTGCTGCTGGCCACCGCCCAGCTCCAGCAGCGCGAGGTGGAGCGGGCCTGCGAGACGGGCACCCAGGCCGCCCGGCTGCTCAGCGGGCTGCGCTCCAACCGCGGCGTCGAGTACCTGGACGACTTCCGCAGCCGGCTGGAGCCGTACCGGGAGCACCGGGTGGTGCGGGAGTTCCAGGCCCGGCTGGCGGGGGAGGCGGCCTGAGCGCGGCCCCCGCTTCGTGAGGAGCAGGTGAGGAAGGTCCTCCCTGCGTAGTCACCCGTACCGGTGACCGGGTAGCGTGGGCGTGCTATGCAGCGTTATCGAGGTCGTCGAGCAGTTGTGGTCCGCCGTCAGCGAGCGCGCGGCACAGGTGAGGAATCGCGTTGAGCCAGCGCCGCTCGTTCTCCCACTCCCATTCCAGCAGTGACTTCAACCTGGACGATCTGTTCCGGCCGGAGCCGGGCCAGGAGGCCGCCCAGGCGCCGCAGCCTGCCGCGCCGCCGGTGCCGCCGGGCCCGGTGCCGGGTCAGGGCCAGGGCGGCCCGGAGTACTGGGGTGCCCCGCCCGCGCCGCAGGGCGCTCAGCCGGAGGCGGCTCCGGCACCCGAGACGCAGTACCTGCCGCCGTACCCGGCCGCCGACCCGTCGGTCGCCCCGCAGCCGATGCCGGGTCAGCCGATCCCGGGTCAGCCGGGCCACGGCGCCGCGCAGTCGTTCGGCGGTCAGCAGGCCTTCGGCGGCCAGCAGTCCTTCGGCGGTCAGCTGACCTTCGGCGGCCAGGGCTTCCCGGGCCAGCCGGGGCAGGCCCCGCAGTCGTTCGGCGAGCAGCAGTCGTTCGGCGGACAGCAGTCCTTCGGCGGTCAGCAGCCGTACGGCGCGCAGGGCTACCCGGCCCCGCCGGCCGGCCCGGCCTTCCCCGGCGCCGACCAGGGCCGCCAGGGCGGCGGGCGCGGCTCGGGCCGGCCGTCCAACCCGGTGCTCATCGGCGGCGTGGTCGCCGGTCTCGCCGCGGCGGGCATCCTGGTCGCGGTGCTGATGAGCGGCGGCGACGACACCCCGTCCGCGGGCAAGCCGGCCGCCTCGGCGGCGGCCCGCACCGGCGCCGCACCGTCCGCCGGCGGGTCCGACCCGGCCGCGCAGGCGCAGGCGAAGGCGCTCTCCGACCTGCTCGGCACGGCCAGCGCCAGCCGCCAGGCGGTGGTCGGCGCGGTCGCCTCGGTCGGCAAGTGCGACAAGCTCCCGGAGTCGCAGGCCGCGCTGACCGACGCCGCCGCCAAGCGGCAGGCACTGGTGACCCAGCTGGCGGCGCTGAAGGTCGACAAGCTCACCGGCGGCGCCGACCTGGCCGGGCAGCTGCAGAGGGCCTGGCAGGCCTCGGCCACCGCGGACACCGAGTACGCGGCCTGGGCCGGCGACGCAGCGGCCGGCTGCGACCCGAACTCGGTCAAGAACAACCCGCACCTGAAGTCGGCCACCGAGGCGAGCGGTACGGCGACCACGGCGAAGGAGAAGGCGTCCTCGCTCTGGAACGCCATCGCCGGCCAGACCGGCCTGCCGAACCGGGACAAGACCGAGCTCTGACGGGGCCGGAACGCCGAAGGGGGCGGCCGGGGCGGACC
>NZ_JBHWBW010000617.1:0-3968 GCF_042735675.1 Kitasatospora sp. NPDC059571 | reverse complement strand
CGCGCCGCGCGCCTCCACCGCCCGGGGGGCCTCGCTCCCCCCCCCCCCCGCGCGCGCTCCTCGGCCGGCGGTGCGTCAGCCGGCGGTGAGCGTCATCGTGTGCCGGGTGCCCTGGTCGACCGCCTTGGCGGAGTACGCCCAGGTCAGCAGGGAGCCGGCGGCCCACAGGTCGGTCTGGTCGTTGTAGTTGCCGTGGAAGGTGTGGCCGGACTCGCCGCCGACGTTGATCCACCGGGAGGCGTCGAAGTCGCTGAGGTCCACGACCATCCGCATCGAGGGGATCCAGTCGACCTGGTAGCCGGCCGCCGCGTTCCACCCGGCCGCGTTGACCGCGGCGCTGGAGCCGGAGAGCCGGTACGGGCCGCGGTTGAGCAGCCGGTGCACGAAGCCCGAGCCGAGCGAGGAGTCGTCGCTGCCGAGCGTCGTCTCCTTGAGGGTGAGGGTGTGCAGGCGGCCCCAGCTCCAGGTGGAGACGGACTTGCCCAGGTAGGCGGTGAGGTCCTGGCGGGCGTTCTTCATCGACTGGGCGAGCAGGTTGTTCAGGCCGTGCTGCGGGATGTGGTCGGAGTCGATGTAGTCCCACCAGCTGCTGTCGGGCTTGGCGAGCTGCTGCCGGACGACCTCCATCCAGCGGTCGCCGCCGTCCGGCTGGGCCTGCGAGGGCTTGCGGGTGCCGCACTCGGTGACCGGCTTGACCTCGCCGCCGACGGCGTCGTCGGGCAGCGTCGCGTTGGCCTTCTGGCGGACGAGCAGGCAGTCGCCCTCGGCGCGCATGTCGGCCGGGAGCTTCTGGCCGAAGGCCAGCGTGAGCAGCGCCCGCCAGACGCCGTTGTAGTAGGCGGCGGCGGCCGAGTCGGCGTCCTGCTGGTAGTTCCAGTCCTTGAGCAGGTCCTGCGCCTCGCGGACGTACGGGTCGCTGATCTTCACCTTGAGCAGCAGCGGCACCAGGGTCTTGGCCATCACGCTGGTGTTGTCCAGCTGCATGCTGCTCATGTCGGACGGCGAGATCTTGCCGCCGTTCTTGATCTTGCCCGCGATGTCGTCGGAGATCTCCTTGGCGCGGGTGCCGTACTCCCAGTCGGTGGTCAGGCTGTAGCGGTACGTGCTGTCGACCACGGCCTGGTTGGCGGTGACGATGTAGCCGGCCGGCGGGTTGTAGACCCAGGGCAGCGACTTGAAGGGGACCGGGTCCTTCTTCCAGTCGTACGCGGAGTCCCAGCCGGGGGCCGGGTAGCGGCCGTCGCCCTTGCCGCGGACCGGGACGACGCCGGGCGCCTGGTAGCCGATGTTGCCCTTGGTGTCGGCGTAGATGAGGTTCTGCGCCGGGACGGCGAAGTCGGCGGCGGCGGCGCGGAAGCCCGTCCAGTCGGCGGCGGCGTCGAGCTCGAAGACCGCGTCCATGGTCTTGCCGGGGGTGAGCGCCGTCCACTGGAGGGCCACGCCGTAGCCGCTGGCGCGGTCCGGGGCGGCGTTGCCGGTGGGGGCGTAGGTGCCGACGTTCTGCTGCTCGGAGGACTGGTCGGAGATCAGCGGGCCGTTCACGGTGGTGCGCACCGTGATGGTGCGGTCGGCGCCGCCGGCGACCTTGATGGTCTCCTTGCGGGTGGTGAACCGGACGTCCTGGCCGTCGCGCAGGTAGGTGTCGGGGCCGGTCACCTTCTCCAGGTAGAGGTCGGTGACGTCGGCGCCGAGGTTGGTGAAGCCCCAGGCGATGTTCTGGTTGTGGCCGATGACCACGCCAGGCATGCCGGCGAAGGTGAATCCGCTGACGTCGTAGCCGCACTTGGGGCCGACGGTGCGGCAGTGCAGGCCCATCTGGTACCAGACGGACGGCAGCCCGGGGCCGAGGTGCGGGTCGTTGGCCAGCAGCGGCTTGCCGGTGATGGTGTGCTCGCCGGAGACGACCCAGGAGTTGGAGCCGATGCCCTGGCCCTGCGGGCCGAGCAGCTGCGGCATCGCGCCCATCTTGTCGGTGACGCCCTTGAGCAGCGCGGCGGCGGTGGCCCGGCCCTGCGCGGTGGCGCCGCCGGTGGCCGGGGCGGCCCCGGTCTGGCCGGCCGGGCGGTAGGTCCCGTCGGCGGCGAGGCTGCCGGTCTGGACGATCGTGCCGTTGCGGTCGTACGGGTAGGCCGGGTAGAGCTCGTCGACCTTGTCCTGGGTGAAGTTCTGCGACAGGAGCGCGCGGTCGACCTCGTCGTTGAGGTTGCCGGAGAGGTTCCAGGCCATCGCCTTCAGCCAGGCGACCGAGTCGACGGGGCTCCACTGCTCCGGCCGGTAGCCGCTGTGCACGACGCCGAGCAGCGCGTACTCCAGCGAGGCGTCGGCGCCGCCCGGGTGCTCGGCGAGCCAGGCGTTCACGCCGTCGGTGTAGGCCTGGAGGTTCTTCTTGGTCTCGGCGCTGAGGACGGTGTCGTACTCCTGCTGGGCGACCCGGCGCCAGCCCATGGTGCGCAGGAAGGCGTCGGTCTCCACCGAGCCGGATCCGAACATCTCGGAGAGCCGTCCGGAGGTGATGTGCCGGCGGACGTCCATCTCCCAGAAGCGGTCCTGCGCCTGGACGTAGCCCTGGGCACGGAAGAGGTCCGCGGTGGTGTCCGCGTACAGCTGCGGGATGCCCTTGTCGTCGCGTTTCACGTCGACCGGCGCGGTCATCCCGGCGACCCGCACGGTGCCGGTGACGTCCGGGAAGGACGAGCGCACGGTGTGCACCCCCCACCAGGCGCCCCCGCCGAGCCCGGCGATCAGCAGCACGACCAGCACGAGCACGATCAGACGGGCGCGCCGGAACTTCTTCGAGCGGGGCATCTGGGTCCTTGGCTGGGTGGTGGCGGCCGTGACAGGTCACCACATTAAGGCGGCTCAGGCGGCGGGCATGCACCGGGGACGCCTGCGCTGGATCAGGGGGACGATACCGGGCGAAGATGACCGTCGACGACGGCGGCCGGGGCGCCGTCAAAGATCAGGTAAAATGTTGGACCGAGTAACGAATCATCAGCCGCTCCCTCCGCGCCGAGGTGCCCCTGCGTGACCGTCGACCGCCTGAACACGTTCCTGCTCGAGTTCGCCGTGATCCTTCTGGTCGCGGTGGTCGCCGTGCGCTTCTCCACCCGGTCCGGTCTGCCCAGCCTGCTGATCTACCTCGGGATCGGCGTCGCCCTCGGGCAGAACGGCCTCGGCTTCGTCTTCCACAACGCGGAGCTGACCCAGGTCCTCGGCTACGCCGCCCTGGTGGTGATCCTCGCCGAGGGCGGCCTCAAGACCGGGTGGCGCTCCATCAGACCCGTCATGCCGGCCGCCGCCGTGCTGGCCACCGCGGGCGTGGTGATCAGCGTCCTGGTCACCGCCGGCGGCGCCCACCTGCTGATCGGCCTGGACTGGCGGACGGCGCTGCTGCTCGGCGCGATCGTCTCGTCCACCGACGCCGCCGCGGTCTTCTCGGTGCTGCGGCTGGTGCCGCTGCCCCGCCGGCTGACCGGCCTGCTGGAGGCGGAGTCCGGACTCAACGACGCCCCGGTGGTCATCCTGGTCGTCGCCTTCGCCACCGCCGGACCGCTCGACCCCTGGTACGTCCTGGCCGGCACCATCCTGGCCGAGCTCGCGATCGGCGCGGCGGTCGGCTTCGCGGTCGGCCGGCTCGGCGCCTACGCGGTCAAGCACGTCGCCCTGCCGTCCTCCGGCCTCTACCCGATCGCGGTGCTGGCACTGACCGTGCTGGCGTACGCCGGGGCGGCGCTGCTGCACGGCTCCGGCTTCCTCGCCGTCTACACCGCCGCGGTGATCCTCGGGAACTCCAAGCTGCCGCACGGCCCGGCCGTCCGCGGCTTCGCCGACGGCCTGGCCTGGATCGGCCAGATCGGCATGTTCGTCGTGCTCGGCCTGCTCTGCACGCCGAGCCAGATGGGCTCCGCCGTCGTCCCGGCGCTGGCCAGCGGCGCGGTGCTGGTCTTCCTCGCCCGGCCGGCCTCGGT
>NZ_JBHWBW010000616.1:0-3972 GCF_042735675.1 Kitasatospora sp. NPDC059571 | reverse complement strand
CCCTGGGGGGGGGGCCCCCCCCCCCCCCCCCCCCGCCCCCGGGGCGGGACCCCCCCCGCCCCCCAGCCCCCCACCCACCCCCCCACCCGGGGCGCCCCCGCGCCCCGCGCCCGCGCCGCCGCGCGGGGGGCCGCCCCGCGGGGCCCCCGGCCGGTGGGGGGGGGCGGGGCCACCCCCAGGGGGTGGTCCCTGCTTCCGCTGCTGACGATGGGGCTGGGCCTGGCGGCCGTGGCCGTCAACGGCGCCCTCCAGGCGTTCCTCGGCGTCGCCGCCGGGGTCCTCGCCCTGGTGTCGTTCTCCTCCGCCGTCCTGTGGGGACTCGCCGCGACCGACCGGCTGCTCCTGCATCCGGTCCACCGTCTGGCCGCCCAGGCGATCCACCGGGCGATGGGCATCGCCGGCGTGGTCTTCCTCGTGCTGCACGTCTGGATGAACCTGATCCAGGACCGGATCGGCGCCCTCGCGGCCTTCGTGCCGTTCACCGATCCGCACCAACCGATGCTCTACGGCCTCGGGGTGGTGGCCGCCTACCTGTTCATCGCGGTGGCCCTCGCCGGAGCCGCCCGCGGGCTGCTGGTCCGCACCGGCAAGGCACGGCGGTGGCGGATCGTCCACATCTGCGCCTACCCGGCCTGGGGCGCCGCACTGATCCACGGGCTCAACGCCGGTCGGCTGCCCGCCCCCTGGGTGTCCGTCCTGTACTGCGCGGCCGTGGTGGGCGTGATCATCGTGCTCGGGATCCGGCTGGCCTTCCAGGACCGCGGAAACCCGCGCCGGCCCGCCGGCCCGGTCCGGCCCGAACCGCCCGGCCGGCCGACGGCCTCCGCCGGAACCGGACGGCGGCGGCAGGACGGATGAACGGCGCACCGATCGCGTGGCTCGGCAGGCCGGTCCTGTTCGCGGGCCTGGAGCACACCGAGCAACTGGACTACCGCGCCCACCTGGTCGTCCACGGCGGACTGCCGGCGATGTCGGCCGACGAGCTGGCCGACCTGGCCGAGAACGTCAACCTGCGCGGCCGGGGCGGGGCCGGCTTCCCGTTCGCGAGGAAGCTTCGGGCTGTCGTCAAGGCGGCCGCCCGACGCCGCAGCCGCCCGGTCGTGGTGGTCAACGGAACGGAAGGAGAACCGAGTTGTCTGAAGGACGCCGCACTGCTGCTGCGGACCCCCCACCTCGTCGTGGACGGCGCCCTGCTGGCCGCGGACGCGCTGGACGCCGACCAGGTGGTGCTCGGGGTCACCCGGGCCGACACCGAGCAGTCGCTGCGCACCGCGCTGGCCGAACGGCGCGCGATGCCGCTGCCGGTCAACGTCGTCCGGCTGCCCGAGCGGTTCGTCTCGGGGGAGGGGAGCGCGCTGGCCCGCGGCATCACCAGCGGCATCGCCCTCCCGCGCGGCGGCGGTGTACGGACCAGCGACAGCGGGGTCGGGGGCCTGCCCACTCTGCTGTCCAACGCCGAGACCTACGCGCAACTCGCCGTCGCGGCCAGGCTCGGGGCGCTGCCCTACCGGGAGAACGGCCTCCCTTCCGAACCCGGGACGGTCCTGCTCACCCTGGCCGGCTCCCAGGTCGTGGAGTCGCCCACCGGCGTCCCGCTCGTCGAACTGCTCGGCATGTTCGGCATGGAGATCGGGCAGGGCGTCCTGGTCGGCGGCTACCACGGCAAGTGGCTGACGCCCGAGGCCGCCGCCAAGGCCGTGGTCTCCCGGCAGTCCTTCCAGAGCCTCGGCGGGGCACTGGGCGCCGGTGCGATCCTGCCGCTGCCGCCCACCACCTGCCCGCTCGGCGAGGCGCTCCGGGTCGCCCGCTGGATGGCCGACGAGACCGCCGGCCAGTGCGGTCCGTGCTACCTCGGGCTGCCCGCCCTGGTCAAAGCCCTGGAGGGGGTGGTGCGGGGCGGCGGCCGGCCCGCCCTGGACGCGGTCGAGAGCCGGATGCGGGCGGTCACCGGCCGGGGTGCGTGCAGCCACCCCGACGCCGCCTCCCGGTTCGTGGCCTCGGCGATGGAGGTCTTCGACGAGGACCTGCAGCTGCACGCCTACCAGTACGGCTGCGGCCGGTCCGTCCAGGACGTGCTCCCGATGCCGGTCGTCGAGAGCGCCGGAACCATCGTCGTGGACTGGACGCTCTGCGAGGCCCACGGGCTGTGCACCAGCGTCCTGCCCGAGGTCATCAGCCTGGAGGCGGACGGCTTCCCCGCCGCGGGCGTGATGCCGGTGCCGCCGCAGCTGCTCCAGCAGGCGGCCCGCGCGGTCGACCGGTGTCCCGCGCTGGCGCTGCGGATCCAGTAGCGCCGGCCCACGGACGGCCCGGCCCTGCCGTCCCCGGCTGAATCCGCTCTCCTGCCCCGCCCCGCCTGTCCTGCCCCGAACCTGCCGTCCCCACCTGTACCCGAACGTCCCTGCATACCCAGGCTCCACCGATGGAAAGGCAAGGAAGATCTTGACGACGAAACGATACGGACTCGTGGCGGTCTGCCTGCTCCTGGCCGGCCTCCTGCTCATGGCGGCCTTCGGGAGCGGCAACAGCAGTGCCACTCCCTCCTACGGGGCCTCCGACCCCGCCCAGCTGGCCGGCGCGGCGCCGTCCCCGGCCGGTGCCTACGGCGGCTACGGCGACGCGTCGCCCTCGGCGGCGGCCGGCAACGGCAAGCCCGGCGGGCAGCTCGCCGTCCGGGTGGACGACAAGCTCGGCCCGGTGCTGACGGACGGCCAGGGCTTCACCCTGTACCGGTTCGACAAGGACACCGCCAAGCCGCCGACCTCCAACTGCGCCGGGACCTGCGCCACCACCTGGCCGCCCGTGATCAACGACGCCAACACCATGGCGGGCACGGGCATCGACCCGGGCAAGCTGGGCGAGATCACCCGGGCCGACGGCACGCGTCAGCTGACGGTCGGCGGTTGGCCCGCCTACCGCTACGCGCAGGACACCGCGCCCGGCGACACCAAGGGCCAGGGCGTGGGCGGCACGTGGAACGCCCTGGCGCCCGACGGGTCCAAGGCCAAGGCCGCCGGCGCCACGGCTCCGGCGTCGACGGCACCGGCCACCGCCATGCCGCAGCCCTCCCAGAGCGCGTCCGGGGTGCAGCTCTCCGTCATGATGCACCCCCAGCTCGGCCCGATCATGGTGGACGCCAACGGCCGGACGCTGTACCACTTCGCCAAGGACACCGCCTGGCCCATGCGATCCAACTGCGTGGGGGACTGCCTCAAGACGTGGACGCCCGCGCCCCCGGTGGACCCCCGCAAGATCAAGGGCGTGGACCCGAAGCTGATCGGCAAGATGCAGCGCCCGGACGGCACCTGGCAGTTGAGCATCAACTGCACGCCCGCGTACACCTACACGGGTGACCAGGGCTACGGCGACGCCCTCGGCAACGGGCTGGCCAACGGCGCCTGGACGGCCATCAACCCGCAGGGCAAGCCGGCCGGCAAGTGAGGCCCCAGGACACCTTCCTCGTACCGGCCGCCACCGACCGCACCGTCCGCGCCGCGCTGCGGTGGACCGCACTGCTCGTCCTGCTCCTCCTGGGAGTCGCCGAACTCCTCTGGGGGGCGGGCGGGTTGGCCGGAACCTCGCAAGCCGCACCGGGGCCCGCCCGGAGCTCGGTGGAGGACCTGGCCCGCCGGATCGGCTGCACGGCCGAGATCACCGCCGACGCGGCCGACCTGCGCCAGGGCCTGTGCACCTCGGGCGGGGAGGAGGTCTGGATCGCGACCTTCCCGACCGCGGGCGCCCAGGACGCCTGGACCACGGAGGCCAAGGCCTACGGCGGTTCGTACCTGGTGGGTGACGGGTGGGTGGTGGTGCTGTCGGATGCCACCGCGGACCTCCTGCACGGGCTGCTCGGCGGCACGATCGTCAACGGTGCCGACCACACCGGCCACGGCGAGCACACCGACCACACCGATGCGGCGCATGCGCCCACCGGCAGTGGCTGATCGGACTCAACAGCGACAACGGGGCGGG